>JAYUBR010000134.1:0-2479 GCA_043740775.1 Ferruginibacter sp.
CCATCTTGTATTGTAAATTAATAAGGCAGAGTTTTGCAAAAAGCTAAATTTATGCAAGACAAACAGGAGCACCGTTCCGAAAAATTACAAATGATCCATCAATGGCAGCAGAGTGGTTTGAGCCAAAAAGCTTTCTGCCAGGCCAATGCTATCGCCTATCATGTTTTTCATTACTGGTATGGCGTTTACCGGTCTGATAAAAAAATCAGTCACACTTTTGTTCCGTTACAAATTAAGCATACCGGGGGTGATCAGCAAATTACGGTTACAGGGATCAGTGGTATACAGATACAGTTTCCATTTACAGATCAGGCGGTTTGTTTTGTAAAGCAATTATTGTCCTGAGATGCTGCACCTTAATTCAGCCACTGCATATTATTGGTACAATGGTGCTGCCCACATGCGCAAAGGTTTTGATGCACTCTGTGGCATTGTTCAGCAACACATGCATGCCAATATTGTTCAGGGTGGTGTTTATATTTTTGTAAACCGCAAGCGCAATCAAATTAAACTGCTTACATGGGAAAGCGATGGCCTGGCGATTTATTACAAGCGGCTTGAAAAAGGCGTATATGAACTTCCCTCCATCACTGCCGGTAGCACCGCTGCTACCATCGATGCCATGCAATTGCAACTGATATTGCAAGGTATCTTGCTGGGTTCTGTAAAGAAAAAAAGGCGTTTTTCGTTGTCAAAATAAAAATGCTGTTAGTTATACACACTTTTTTAAAGGGATGTAAAAAATCCAATAATTATGCACGTTTTTGGAGGCTGCTGCGAGTAAATAAAGTGAGTAACTAATTAGGTAAAACCCTTTTACAGCGCCACTTTTGCTGCATCAAAATTATGGCTTCATCAACTACAGATATTGACTATAAAGCCCAGCTCGACAAAGCGCTTCAGATCATCGAAGCCCGGCAGTTAACCATCCAAAAACTTCAACTGGAAATACTCCAGTTAAAGAAACTGGTATTTGGCAGCCGCCACGAAAAGTTTATAGCCGAAGGCCAGGGCGCACCCACGTTGTTTGATGTTGCGCCTATTGCTGAAGTGGTTACTACGGCAACTACCACCGTTAGTTACGAAAAGAAAACCACCCAATTACAATCCAGCCACCATGGCCGCAACAGCTTTCCGGAAAATTTACGCAGAGAAGAGCAGGTAATATATCCGGAGGGTATTGACACCACAACAGCAAAGCAGCTGGGAGAAGATGTAACCGAGGTACTGGCTTACAAGCCCTGCGGGTTATTTGTAAAAAAGCTGATTCGTCCTAAATTGATGGATGTTGCCACCAACCGCATTTACCCGGCAGCAGCACCGGATCGCAGTCTTGAAAGAAGCAGTGTAGATCCCTCATTGACAGCACAGGTTATCGTTGAAAATCTTCCCTTGTACCGCCAGTTAAAACGCTATTTAAGGCTCGGAGTAACCATCAGCGATAGTACCATTGGAGATTGGGTAACGGCTGCATCAAAATTATTACTGCCTTTATATGATGCACATGCACTACTGGTATTATCCACCGGATACCTCCATGCAGATGAAACCATCATCAAAGTATTGGACAGCGATAAAAAAGGAGCTTCTCACCAAGGGTACTATTGGGTTTATCAATGCCATCAACAAAAGCTGGTTTTATTTGATTACCGAACGGGCCGGGGCCGGGAAGGGCCGCAAAGCATTTTAGAAAATTATCAGGGCTATCTGCAAACAGATGGCTACCAGGTGTATGATGAGTTTGCAAAAAAAACGGGCATTATACTGCTTGGCTGCATGGCGCATGCCCGGCGGAAATTTAATGAAGCATTGAAAAACAATAATCAGGCTGCCTATGCAATGACAGAAATACAAAAACTCTATGCAATAGAAAGATACCTCACTGATAACAATATTGAAGGTGAAGACAAATTACTTTACCGCAAAGAAAATGCCCTGCCCATACTAAACCAGTTAAAACAATGGATGACGCAGGCATACCCCACCGTATTACCGGGAAGTGCTTTTGGCAAAGCATTATTTTATAGTCTGCAGCGGTGGGACAAGTTAAGTTTGTATGCTACCACCAGCTTATTAAACATCGATAATAATCCGGTTGAAAACAGCATCAGGCCAGTGGCCGTTGGCCGCAAAAATTACCTGTTTGCCGGAAGCCATGCAGCAGCACAAAGAGCCGCCATGTTTTACAGTTTACTGGCCACCTGCAAAAACCTTCAGATCAATCCCAGCGATTGGTTGCAGGATGTGCTTGAGCGAATAGCACAACACCCCATCAACAAAATAAAGGACCTGCTGCCCCAAAACCGGAAACCAGCTACACAACTACAGTAGCTATTCTATTTTGAACTAACTAGAGGGCCTCGACCGGACGCTTACGTTTCAACGATAAATATTTTTGGTAACCATGTCAGAAATAATCAACGGAGGCACCGATGCCTCCGTATCAATTTTAACCAAGGTGATACTTGGCAATCGAATT
>JAYUBR010000135.1:0-2478 GCA_043740775.1 Ferruginibacter sp.
TATGCAGTGATCATCGGAAGTAAAGAAATAGAACAAAAATATTGTTTGGTAAAACACCTCTCAACAGGCTTGCAGGAAGTGGTAATTTTTGATCAGTTATTTTCTTACTTTAACAAATAAAAAAGGTTACTAATTATATATTTCGGCACTAATTAAAAACACTATATGCAAACAAGTTTTCGCAATCTGTTACTGGCATCAGTTATACTTTTATTTGCTGCCTGCAGCCAGCCAAATTCGCAGGGCAAATTGATTCCTAAAGAAGCAGCCTTTGTTATCCAGGTAGATGGCAAAGAATTGTCATCCAAATTATCCTGGGATGAAATAAAACAAAACCCGGTTTTTAAAGATGCTGCCACCGACAGCGCTGTACCTGTTGCTATGAAAGTAATTTTAAACAATCCCGACAGTGCAGGTATTGATACCAAAACTGATCTGTTATTTTTTGCACTTAAAGACAGCGCAGGCGCCTATGTTGCTTTTGAGGGAACCATAAAAAGTGAAGACCAGTTTAAAACATTTATAAAAACATTTGCTGCCAATGGTACAGAAAGTGAAGCAGATGGAGTGAAGTTTATCAGCAAGCCTCCATTTTGTGCAGGCTATACAAAAGACAGGTTTGTATATTTATTTGATGCTCCGCAAATGGGCAAAGTGGATGCATTGTCAAAAAGAACGCAACAGGATTCAATTGATATTGCACCCGCTAAAGCAAGAGATATTACTGCTACCTGCAAAGCTGTTTTTGCTTTAAAGGAAAGCAACAGTTTAGCAAAGAATGACAAGTTTACAAACCTGCTGAAAGAAAGTGGTGACATACATTTCTGGATGAATACAGAAGAGTTATCCAAAGACGCTTTATCAAACCCGTTGATGGCAATGGTTAACCTTGATAAATTATATAAGGGCAGCTTAACCACCGCCACTTTAAATTTTGACAACGGTAAAATAAATATTGCTGCTAAAAGTTATTTGGGCGACGACCTTGCAAAACTGTATAAAAAATATGGCGACGGTAAAGTGAGTGAGGATATGCTGAAACGCATGCCAGGGAAGGATATCATAGGTCTTATTGCCATTGCGTATAAACCAGAAGGCATCCGGGAATTGCTTAAAATGACCAACACAGATGGCTTTGTAAATATGGGACTTACCAATGCAGGTTTTACGATGGATGATTTTATTAAAGCCAATAAAGGTGATCTGGTAGTGGGTGTATCCGACCTTTTCATGAAAACAGATAGCGTGCATGATGAATTTTCTTACGTAAGAGAAAAACCCGTTTTCAATTTTGTTTTTGCAACTTCTGTTGGCGATAAGGATGCTTTTAATAAACTGATTAATGCAGGCAAAAAATTTGGTGAAAAAGAAATGGGCGACAGCAGTAAAGCGCCCTTTGCCTACAGCTATAATGGCACTTATTTTACCATTGCCAATAACAAAGAAAATGCAGATAAATACCTGGCTGGCAACAATGCCAATGTAGATTTTATCAATAAAATAAATGGCCACGCTTTTGGCGGCTACCTCAATATTCATTTGTTGTTAAAAGCTTTTGAAAAAGAAGCAGGCAAAGACAGCAGCGCCAGTGCTGTGTATGATGCGTCTTTAAAATTATGGGATAACATACTGTTTAAAGGTGGTGATTTAACAGGTGGTGCCATTACGCAAAGCGTAGAAATAAACCTGGTTGATAAAACAACCAACAGTCTTAAACAGTTAAACCAATATGCCGCTAAGCTGGGTGAAATTTACAAAGCAAAAAGAGACAAGGAAAAAACTGCAGAGATGGCTTATGACAATACCATACCATCTGAAGATGTAGTAGCCACGCCTGTCAAAATAAAATAACTATTGTTTATTACCTGCTGCCAATTCAGTATTTGAATTGGCAGCTTTCTTATTATCATCAACATGCAAATTTCGCTGCAACAGGTTGTGCCCGATTTTTTTGAAATTGATAAAGCCACCGGCTCACAATTGTGGAACCAAACCATCTCTTTTTCTACCGGCGAAAATATTCATATCATAGCGCCCAGCGGCAGCGGCAAAACATCTTTCATCCATTTTTTATACGGGCTAAGAAAAGATTACAGCGGCAATATTTTATATGATAACAACGATATTAAAAATTTTGATGCAGAAAAATTTTCCATCTGGCGACAAAAAAGTATCAGTATCATTTTCCAGGATCTGCGGTTGTTTACGCAACAAACTGTTCTGCAAAACCTTGAGATAAAAAGATTGCTATCGCCTTACCACAAAGAAAGCAGGATAACGGCCATGGCAAAGCGTTTGGGCATAGAAAGCAAACTGAAAAAATTATGCAGCACCTGCAGTTACGGCGAGCAGCAGCGTATTGCCATCATTCGTGCCTTACAACAGCCATTTGATTTTTTGTTACTGGATGAACCCTTCAGCCACCTGGATGAAAACAACCGCCAGAAAGCCATGGAACTGATGCAGGAGGAAGCTACC
>JAYUBR010000136.1:0-2476 GCA_043740775.1 Ferruginibacter sp.
AGGGGAGTGGCGGACTGAATCGTAGTAGTGATGAAGTTTCTGTAATGGAGATGGAGCGAAGGGTTCAGCTCTTTCATTTGCTCTAAAACCAACAACGCAAAGCAATTTGCGGAGGATTCAATTTAGACCGATAACGTGTTAGATTCTTCTAATACCGAAAGAGAAGAGCCGTGTGAGGTGAGAGTCTCAAGCACGGTTCTGTGGAAGGCTTGGGCTGAAATGCCCTTGCCTATCCGACCTGTAGGCAGCCTTCCTATGTATCAAATTCGGTTAATTTGTCTTTGGCCCTTTGATTGCCAAAACCCGCAGCTATTCTCCAGTCTAAAATTGCTGTCGCAACCAAACCTTTTTTTGAATTCGAAAATCCACGATTGAAATAGGCATCTGAATCACTCGCATTAATATATGTTGCTTGAGTATAATCTTCAATTGCTCCATCATAATCTTCAAGTTTATCTTTTAAAGCTCCACGATTTAAGTAATCATCTGCAGATGGAGTCTTTCTTTTCATACCGAGCGTATAGTCTTGAATTGCGCCGTAGTCATCTCCGAGAGCAGCTTTACAGTAGCCTCGATAAAGATAAGGATTAGCATTTAAGGGATTTTTTTGTATAGCTATGTTGAACTCCTGTATGGCGTCTTCATACTTACCTTGATTATATTTGGTAATTCCCATATTATGATACCTAAAGGGTTTTCGGAATTTAAAAAATGCTAAAACTGCAAGTGTAATAAAAGCACCGATTGCCGCAAGAAGGATGTTCATAAAATTGGTTTATTAAGAATTACATAAGCTACTCGAATTGGTATGGACTTCAGGTTGCCTACAACATGTGTATTATCGCTAAAGTACGCTACTTTTTATGGAAAACAATTTTTTCAATCCCTTATAAATTAAGCTGTTATTAAAAAAAGCGCGGAAATGTTTTTGTAGCGCAAATACACGGTCCGTTATTTTAAATCAAGTCGGTCAAGCGGGCTAACATTGTTCAATATATCATTGTTGGTACTGTGCAGGTAGCGCACCGTTGTCAGGATATCATTGCGTTTACCGGCATCAAATAAAGACACTACAGTAAATATGGTTTAAGCATTTCGGCTAAATTGTTTTGTGCCTCCAAAAGAAAAACATTTCTTTTATCTAATAAAATATCGCTCCGTAGTACGCAACGTCATTAGCCCACATACAAGGCTCGGGAGGTGGCGTTGCTGCGAAGGATGGCTGTGTCAAGTGAAGACACCTGCCACGGGAGGAAAATTTTTTATTGAAAGCAAAGTCATACAGGGAAAAGTTTAAACAATAAGAGTTGCCTTAAAAAAAGGCAACTCTTGAAATGAGGAAGTTGTAAATTACGAAATTTGAATAAGCCTTGGTGGCTTTTGTTTAGCTTCCTCTTTTTTGGGAATAAGAAGATGCAATAAGCCATTGTCGTACTTCGCCTGGATTTTGTCAATGTCCATTACATCTTTTTGCAAAGTAAAAGTCCTTTGGAAAGATTGGTAGCTAAATTCTTTACGGGAATAGCGTCCGTGATCTTTTTCCACTTTTTCATTGCTTCTTTCGGAACTGATTGTCAGGGAATTCCCGTCAAGTTCAACTTTAAAGTCTTTTTTGGTCATTCCTGGTGCAGCCACTTCTACTTCATAATTCTCAGTAGTTTCTTTAATGTTTACTGCAGGAACCGTGGTGTTGGTGTCTGATGAGTTTTGGCTTCCCCAATTAAATAAATCCCGATTTAAAAAATCGTCAAAAAGCACTGGCATTTGATTTAGCAGGCTTCCATTTCTTTTTCCGGGTGTCATAGTTACCTCCTTTTTTTTAATGGTTAATAAAAAATATTTACAAAGAGAAAATCAAGTTGTGTGCCATCGCAATTTTGATCATTTTAAAGTGAAAATTTGTCGCAAAATAACTAATAAAATGTCAGCTTGAAAGTCAAAATTTCTGCCTTTTCTGGGTCATAGTTTTTGTCCGCATTGAATTTTAGGGTGTGTCCACGTATAGCTGGCAATGTTTGTATTTACTTAATTTTACGCACCCAGAATTACCTAAATAGTTAATTTTAAAAGCCCATCAGATTCGTTTTTTATATTGTTGAGGTGCGTCAATCCAATCAGTATGGTCGTCAGGATATCATTGCGTTTACCGGCATGAAATAAAGACACTACAGTAAATATGGTTTAAGCATTTCGGCTAAATTGTTTTGTGCCTCCAAAAGAAAATCATTTCTTTTATCTAATAAAATATCGCTCCGTAGTACGCAACGTCACTGGCCAACACACAAAGCTCAGGAGGAGACGTTGCTGCGAAGGGGGACTTTTATAAAAAGTAGTGTAAGATGGGCGGAGTATTAGTAATGATAGGCAACAGGTCGGAGACCTGCGCCTATTGGAACAATAATAAACAAGTCAGTTTAATTAAAATATTTTAAAGCCTCATCTCCAATCCATCTACCCATATCCACCGGAACCGCAT
>JAYUBR010000137.1:0-2469 GCA_043740775.1 Ferruginibacter sp.
TCGATATCTGCATCTGAAACACCTGGCTTTGGAAAAATGTTCAGGTAGCGGTCTCTTTTGCCGGTAAACATCCAGTAAAGGATGGTAACAAAACTTACAAGGTTTGCATGTTCATCTACCAGCACAATGTTGCCGGTATGCCTGGCTCCCAATTCTTTTAACTTTATCCGGATGCTGTTCATAGCACTGATCCACATATTGCGGGCCCCGGTAATTGTTACAACCGGTGTGTTTTTTATTACCGCTTTTATTGATGGATGATTCAATATGGCGTTTGAAGGAATACTGGGAGAAAGAAACCAGGCCTGGTAACCAAGCACAATAAGATCATACGCAGTTTCCTTTAACTGGATGGGTGCCAGTTCGGTTGGTTTTTCCTGCACACAATCAGGCATTACAGCAAAAAAACTTTTACCAGTCCAGGGAAAAGGATAAGCTTTTACAGGTTGCACCTGTACTGTTTCAACTGTATTGCCAGCTTCTTTAAGAGGGCCGGTGAGGCTATTGATAATATCGCCCAGTTGCCCTGATTGGGAATAATAGATCACTAAAATTTTTTTGCTCATGCGATAAGAAATTGCGGCTAAGGTATTTTTAAAATGGTTGATTTTTTACTATAATCAAGAATTACCTGTTGAAGAACTGATGAAAGATTCTTAAAATTTGTACGGATGTTTTCGCTGTCATCTTCCAGTTGGTTCCGGTACTTAACAATTTTTGGAGCATGTTCCTGAATAAGAAGCCGTAGAAAACGGTATTCTGTATTGTTATTGTCTTTTAATATGGAAGATTCTAATTTTAAACGACCTGATTTGAACAAGCTCAATTTATCTTTTGCTTTACCAACCATTCCTGCTTTTTTCATTAAAAGCGTTCCTTCAAAAGCTTCCTTTTCAGGTATCGAAGCCTCCCTGACGGCACTTAACTGAACATCAATTTCAGTTGTATTTCCAGAAGCGATTGCCTTATAAAAAGCAGATCTGTCAAAGCCCTGGTGCGGTAGCTTACCTTGTGTGGCAGCAAAAGAAAAGATAAATAGCAGGTTAAAAACTACCCTTAAATACATTGTGTTACTATAAGTTTCAGATAAATAAATAGTGAACGTGCAAGATACCTTTTTTCAGGTCAAATATAAGTAGGATTGTTAGTTTTTTGTTTACTTGTTTCGGCTACTGAAAGAGAAATACCTTGGCAGGAATCAGTGCCCGCCTGCCTTTTGGAATGGATTTGTTTTACTCTTTTTGATTTATTACGCTCAGCAAAATTGGCTGGTCCGGCATTTATTCCAGGCAGCAACACCGTTTAATATTAATTTATTTTTGTTGTTATATTTTCATATTCCTTTGCTGACCTTTAACAAACCCTGATACTTTTAAAAACATTTATTTTTACACTAATTTTGTTTTTAATATTACATCAATTGCAAAGTAGAAACCCGAGGCCCTGATCAAATAAACAAACAAATGCACAGTAACTAATAAGTACACCGGCGTTTTCACTTTTTCTAACCAGGATATTTTTAAATTTCACATGATAAAGTTGCTTATTTTTTCTACATGACAAATACAAATTTAATGACCGGGCCGATGTTATGCAGCGAGCAATTTGAGCTACTCAATGCCTGTGTCATTATTCCAACTTATAATAATGAAGTTTTCCTGGCAGGTGTTATTAAGGATGTGGCCCAATACAGTAACCACATCATTGTTGTAAATGATGGTTCTGCTGATAATACCAAAGCCATCATCGAATCATTTTCTTTTGTACAATTAATCAGTTATGATATAAATGCAGGCAAAGGCCTGGCACTTCGTAAGGCATTTGCCTATGCCGGTGAAAAGGGATATCAATATGCCATTACCATAGATAGCGATGGGCAACATTTTGCAAAAGACCTGCCCACATTCATGGAGAAATTGTTGGTGGAGAAAAACGTGCTCATTATCGGTGCAAGAAATATGGACCAGGCATTTGTTCCGGGCGGTAGTAGTTTTGGTAACAGGTTCTCTAATTTCTGGTTTAAGTTAGAAACCGGTATCAGCTTACCAGATACACAATCCGGCTACAGGTTGTATCCATTGGCGGTAATTAATAAGATGCGCTTTTTTACCCGTAAATATGAATTTGAAATAGAAGTATTGGTAAGGGCAGCCTGGAAGGGTGTAAAGATTTTATCGGTTCCGGTGGCGGTTTATTATGCTCCAAAAGAAGAACGGGTTTCTCATTTCAGGCCGTATAAAGATTTTTTCAGGATAAGTGTGTTGAATACCATCCTTGTACTGATAACATTCCTTTACATCAAACCGCGTAATTTTTTGCGCAGCATTTTTATAAAAAAAAATGTTAAACAACTGCTCCGTGATAAGCTTTTTAATACGCATCATTCTGACCAGGTAAAAGCAGTCTCCATTGCTTTTGGTATATTCATGGGCATCGTACCGCTCTGGGGTTTCCAGTTGGTCACCGCTA
>JAYUBR010000138.1:0-2469 GCA_043740775.1 Ferruginibacter sp.
ATAAACACCTTTCTTTAAATTAATGTTTAATTCACTTGCCTTTTGTTGCAACAGGCTTTTTAAATATGGATCGTAAGGTTCGCTCATATCAGGAAAACGTGGGCCTAATTCATCGTAATTCTTTCCGCTTAATGGATTGCCATATAACAGGTTTATATGGTCATCAATTAAAACCAGATTACCTTTTTTAAAATTAATATTGATGCCACCTGCTGCATTTGATAATAAGAGTTTTTGCACACCCAGCAATTTCATAACACGAATTGGAAATACAATCTGTTGCATGGAATAGCCTTCATACGCATGTAATCGTCCCTGCATTACAAGAACATTTTTGTTGGCTATTGTTCCATAAATAAGATTGCCTTTGTGAAACTCTACTGTTGATACAGGAAAGCCCGGTATCTCTGCATAGGGAATAATTCGTTTTACCTCTACGTAATTAATTAGTTGGTGTAAACCTGTCCCTAATACAATTCCTATTTCAGGTTGTGTAATTCCCTGTTCAATCAAATAATCCCTGGCTTTAAAAAATTCATCCATATACTTTTCATTTAAACAACAGCCCCGCCGCAGCTTGAACCTGAACCAGCAGTGCATCCGTAACAATGTTGTCCTACAATAATTTTTCTGCTGTTAAGCGTTTGTATATTGAATTGTGAAATATGCTTTGATGTACAATCAACTTTTAATTCCAGCATCTGGTTAAAATCACAATCATATAAGTAGCCACCCCATCCAATTGAAATGGTATTACGGCACATCACATTTGCTGCTGCCATAGGATTATAAGCATTCACCAGCTTTTCCATATAGGCTTCATAATTATTACTTGTCAATAAATAATCAAGGTAGCGGCTTATGGGCATATTTGTGATGGTAAATAAATTGTTGAACGCAATTCCATAACGTTGCATCAATGCCTGTTTGTATTCTTTTTCCAATGATTGTTGTAAAGGTGGTAAAAATGCACCTGCCGGATTATAAACAAGATTTAAAATTAAGCCTGTATTTTCTTTTCCATAGCCAACTTCATTCAGCATTTGAAGTGCTTTGATGCTTTGTTCAAATACGCCACTTCCACGCTGCCTGTCAGTTCTATCCTGTGTATAAAAAGGAAGCGAAGAAACTACTTCTATTTTGTGTTGCTTATAATACTCAGGCAGGTCATGGTATTTTTTATTGGCAAGAATAATGGTCAGGTTGCATCGAACAATAACATGCCTGTCAAGTTTTTTAATTTCTTCAACAAACCATCTGAAGTTAGGGTTCATTTCCGGCGCTCCACCTGTAAGGTCAACTATTTTTAGTTGCGTATTATTTTTTAAAACTTCAATGCATTGCTGCATCGTTTCTTTGGTCATGATCTCTTCACGATCCGGACCTGCATCTACATGACAGTGTCTGCATGTTTGATTGCACATCTTACCAATGTTTACCTGAAAGATTTCAAGCTGCAATGGTTTTAACGGAAATAAACCCGTTTCTTCCAGCTTTTGCTGAAAAGGAATTAATGCAAAATCTCCTCTTTGCCCATGCTCTATTATTTCAACTTGTTCATGAGCATCGGCAAGAATATTATTTTGTGCTTTTAATGGCTTCATAATTACATTGCTATTTCTTTCACCTTATTCATCATTTGCACACCATGCACTAATGATGCACCGCCACGTATGGCACAAGCTACATGTACCGCTTCCATCATTTGACCTTCACTCCATCCTTTTTCATAGGCATCGCTGCTATAAGCATCAATGCAATAAGGACATTGCACCGCATGAGCAACCGCTAAAGCAATTAATGATTTTTCTCTTGCCGTTAATTCACTGTCTTTAAACACTTCGCCATAATAGGAAAAAAACTTTTCTCCCAATTCTTTCTGAAAGTCTGCTACGTTTCCAAACTTTGCCAGGTCTTTTGAATTGTAATAATGTTCGCTCATTTTTTTAATTTATATGGTAACAATTATGCCACAAAAACTGTGGCATAATTACAATAGAGATATCAATCGGTTTATACTTTACATTTTCTTATACATCGGGCAATCAGGACCGCAAACATGTCCTTTCATACCATGAGAAATCATTGCTACTTTGCCATTTTTGTCAATCTCATATCCGTTCATCAGTTTCATGGTAGAGCCATCCGGCTTTGTAACAGTACCGTCCGGGGAAACTTTACATCCATCTTTGCAGGTGTAAGTTTTAGTAAGTGGAGTGCATTTACTGTGATTGCACTACATCGTTTTATTATCCATCATCATCACACCATCTTTCATTTTCATTTTAGAAGATGTTTGCGCATTTGATGCGGTTGAAATGCCAATAATGATGGCAAGAGCTAAAATTACTTTTCTCATTTTTTCATTTTGATTGTTTATAAATTTTATTACAAACCATTAATCGCTCAATTGAATGAAACCTGACAAAAACTTAAATATATTTTTATAGGATTTTTGAAATGATGGCT
>JAYUBR010000139.1:0-2466 GCA_043740775.1 Ferruginibacter sp.
TCAAAATATTACCATCTGGCCGGTACCTGTTGTTGATGCCGGACCGGATTTGTTTGTATTAAAAGGCGGTAGTGTTTTAATTAGTGCAAATGCTACTACATCTAATGTTGACTATAGCTGGATGCCTTCGCTGTACCTTAACAGTAATGCGGTGATGCAACCGGTATCAACTCCGGCAAACGATATTACCTACACAATAACCGTTACTGGCATTGGCGGTTGCATTGCTTTGGATGCCATACATTTAACCGTGTTACCCAAACCTTATATACCCAATGCATTTAGTCCCAATAGCGATGGTTTGAATGACACCTGGCAGATAAAATATTTAGAGACTTACCCCGATTGTGAAGTAGATATTTTTAACCGGTATGGCCAGCATATCTTTCATTCGCAGGGCTATAAAAAACCATGGGATGGAACTTTTAACGGAGAACCACAACCGGCTGCCGGGTATGCATATGTTATCAGAACAAAAAAACTGAACAAACAGTTTAGTGGTACGGTAATGATAGTGCGATAACAAAACAATACCAGCCTTGGGTAAAGTTTTTAAAATTTTTTGCAGACGTTGGTATTACGCTCTAACTCTTAATTTTTATTCATTTTTGGCAGCGTGGTTGGTGACGAACCTTGGCTGAGGTTTTTTTTTAAAATAATACATATCACTTTATAGTTGATATTTTATAAAGCCTTTGTATGCGGAATTCATAGTAGTTCATTCCTGCACCCGAAAGCTGCAATGTAAGCATATAGTATTTTTGCTTACTTTAGCGACGTCTAAAATAATTGTCTATGAAAATTAAAAACGGGGTATACCATCCGCTCCTAACCATTTTTATTTTTACCTGTCTCCATGCTACACTTTTTGCACAGAAAATAACAGATACCATTTTTTATAACAGTAACTGGCAGATCTGTGAAAAGTCAATAGCGGCTAATTACAGAGTAGGGACACTCGCCATTGATTCTTTTTGGTTTTATACCGGCAAGGCAAAAGATTACAGCATCGCTGACACCTTGCTGATGGAAGGCCAGTATACAGAAGACGGATATAAAACAGGGCTGTTCAAATTTTATTACGCCAACGGTAAAATAAGGATGATGGGTAGATATGAAAACGATAAAATGAGGGGCGCCTGGCAATGGTATTATGATAATGGCGGTATAAGAGCCATCATTATTTTTGAAGGAGAAGGAAAAGACTTTGAGTTTGTTCAGTATACGACCGGGGAAGGAAAAAATACTCTGTTAAATGGAACCGGCGATTTTGAATAGTTTACCGCCTCGAAAAAAGTAAGCTATCCGGCGGATAAAGTTTACGGTTCATTTTTAAATGGTAAAAAATCAGGTGTATGGAAATATTACCAGGTAACTAAGGGGCGTGATGAATTGTTATTGTTTAAAGAGAAATACGCCGATGATGGACAATATAAAAAAACAATATTGTCAGTGAGTTACTTTGGCCAGCAACCAATAAGCAGTTATGCGGATTATAACTTTGAACCCGTTAAGATTTATATTACAGAACATATGGCATATGATGATTTTTTTCGCAAAGGTGGCGATTCAACAAGTGATCTGGCCCTTAAAAAATACTTGTTAAACCGTAAAGCTGCGGAGATAATTGTAAAGGATAGCACATTTGAAAAGGCGTTGTTATTCGTAATTCATACACTGGAGAATAACAGGAACCGGCTTGAATATCAGCAAAAGGAAATTGACGGACGTATTGAATTTAAGATTGGTGATAAGGGCTATCCTGAAGATATTACGATTACAGGAAAAGGCATCACTGATAAAGAAAAGGAATTTATTATTTTCCTGCTTAGTAAGTTTCACAATATCGAAATGCCGGGTTCAGGGTCAGTAGCCATTGAAGGTTACCATACCATTTACCTTTACTCCGTCAACCTGAAGGAGTTTATGCCGGCTTCGATGAAAGAACTTGTGAACAACGATTTATTTTTTTCTACTTTAACAAAAGATATGTTTATGTCTTTGATGAGAGCCTCTAAGAAAAAATTGAAAAAATACATCAGGGAAGAGTATTCTTTTTATTGGTAAGTATAAAAAAAATCATTTAACATAATGCAATGTTCCCGACTCCGCTGAGGTTCGTGTCCCACGAACCTCTCCTCCATAATCAAAGCATGCACCTATGCGAAGAAGATTTGTGAGGCACTTAGTCGGTGAACCCACGGCTAAGCTAGTTGTGCGGTGAGGACCAGGAAGAAAAACTAAATCCACTTTGTTTATTATGCTGTCATTGTTTGGCGCATTGATTGAATATTTACAGCAGGTAGCGAATAAGGTAACCCACTCCCACATTCATGGAAGATTTGATGTGGAAAATATTTACGCCAACATGAAAGGACTTTTATTGTATTCCTTCATTGCGTTGTTGTACCTGGCTTGTTCTGCTATCTATAAATATTTTCGCTCCAATGATTAGGGCAGGTATAG
>JAYUBR010000140.1:0-2465 GCA_043740775.1 Ferruginibacter sp.
ATTGACTTAAGCGCTTATTATATTTTGCCCGGCTTAATTGATTGCCATACCCATGTGTTATTACAGGGCGATATTACCAGCGAAGATTATGATGTACAGTTATTGAAAGAATCTATTCCGTACCGCACCATCAGGGCTACCAAAAGTTGTATGCAGTCGTTAATGAATGGCTTTACTACCATCAGGGATTTGGGAACAGAAGGCGCCGGTTATGCAGATGTTGATTTAAAGAAAGCAATTATAAAAGGGGTAATACCCGGCCCAAGAATGTTTGTATCTACACTGGCCATTAATACAACGGGGCATTACCCTGTAGCAGAAAGAGATTACGCCTGGGAACTTAAAATGCCCAAAGGCCTTAAAGAAATTACCGGTGCAGATGAAGCCAGAAGGGCAGTAAGGGAACAGATTGCTTATGGTGCCGACTGGATTAAAATTTATGCCGACAGAGGTTACCAAAAAATGCCCGACGGAGCGTATAAAAGCATACCCAATTTTACCAAAGAAGAAATAGAAGCCATTGCCGATGAAACCATAAAAAGCCGGCGTAAGCTGGCAGCACATGCGGTAACGCCTGATGGAATAATTTATGCCATTAACGCAGGTGCCAAAAGTATTGAACACGGGTTTGGTATGAATGACGAGTGCATGCAACTGATGGTACAGAAAAATGTATTCTGGTGCCCTACAATTTATGTAAATGAATTTGTTGCAGAGGGCAGGGCAAAAGCCGGCAGCCCAATGAATAAATATTTTGCAGAAAGCGAACCGTCCGTATTTAAAAAAGCCATGAAGTATGGAGTAAAGATTGCTTACGGTACAGATATTGGCGGCTACGACTGGATGGAGCCGCAGACAAAGGATTTTGAATATTTTATTCAATATGGCATGCAACCTGTGCAGGCCATACAAACAGCCACCATTAACGCTGCAGAATTGCTGGGGCAAACAGGATTGATTGGTGAAACTGTACCCGGTGCCTTTGCGGATATAATTGCAGTAAAAGAAAATCCATTGCTCAATATTAAATTATTGGGTAATGTAAAATGGGTGATGAAGGATGCTGTGGTATGGAAGAATGAGAAATAGATTTTTACTGTTTTTATTCTTTTTCTGCAACTATCACAAATGTATCAAAGGCGTATGTGATGCGTGGCATAATTTCTTTTACCCAAAAGCCATTAAGTTGTAAAAACAACATTATTTCATCTTTTGTAAAAGCCCTGATAGTTGAATTATCTTCCCCCAGTTTTATCAACCCGCCAGCCGGTGATTCCTCATAGAAAACAGACAGCCAGTCAAAGCTCCAGCCCTCAGTTAGGTTAAGAGACCAAAAGCTTTCACGCTTAAACTTTTTATTGCCCACCACAGCGCTATGCCATATACCTTGCTCTTTTATACCTGGTATAAATTTATTGGCATCTATAAAATCAAAACAGATTACACCCGCAGGTTTTAAATTTTTATTGATAGCAAACAAGCTTTCATTTACATCCTTATTGCTAAGCAGGTAACTGATGGTGCGGCCGGTTATTATTGCTGCATCTACAGGTTGGGGTAAAATAAAATGCTGCATATTGCTCTGAAAAAATGTACATGCGGGATTATTTTTTTTGGCGATGGCAAGCATCTCTGCGCTGATATCTAAACCAGTGTAATTAAGCCCATCCTTAATAAAACGCCCTGCTAAATTACCGGCACCACAACCAATTTCTACAACTGATTGGCAATGGTATTTTACAAGTAACTGTTTATACAATGCAAACTCTTCTTCATAATTAATGAAGGTTTTGTACATAGCTTCATAAACCTGTGCCAGGCTTGTATAAAGATTGCTCATTCTTTTTTATCTTAAAATAAATTAAGGGCCTGTATTACCAAACTGATTTTAACCTGTAACATTCATTCTTTGTAAAAATAGTTTTGCTGTTTTCTTTTACCAACCGAATTTTTGTAAAATCTTCTGCAGGAAAATAAATGCCGGTAAGGCAGGTTAAGCCATCATCAGCAAAAACTTCTATAGATGACTTATCAGAAAAAATATGAAGTCGTATTATTTTTGACTCCGAAAGGCGGGGAGCTGTTTCTTTTGCAGCAAATACAGTACTGAAAGAAGCATTACCGGTATTGGTACGATCAATAAAATAAGTATGGCTGCTATCTTCATACCCAATTAATACTTTTTCCGATTTACTGTTGGAGAGTTCAATGGCAAACGAACTCATAGTTGTTTTTTGCAGATCCGCTTCTAAAATTATTTCTGTTAATGGCCCTATACTCAGCGGCAGGGTACTTAATGAAATTGGTTTATTATCTATCCTTATTTTTTGTATCCCTGCAATGGGTAAACTTTTTACAAAATAATTACCGGCCATATTATACAAACTCAATTGCCTTGGCAGCGTCATGGCACTGCGCCATTTTTGTGTTGGCACTTCCCGTGCATATTGCCAGTTACTCATCCA
>JAYUBR010000141.1:0-8165 GCA_043740775.1 Ferruginibacter sp.
TACCAATTTAATTTTACTTAATTCTACTTCAGTTCGTTTTCCAAACGGATTGGGTAACGATAATGGTATTTTAGGAAAATACATTGCTTTTCAAAACTATAGAGGTTCTATAAATGCCACAATAGAAGGCTTTACGGATAGTTACTATTATGGCCGACGCCCATCTAGCCCATTAATGCCTTCTTTTAGAAATGTGCACAAGCAAGAAACTGATTTTTTAAGAGGTTATATGACTTTTTTAGGAGCCGGCCGTGCTGCCTGGTATTCCAGAGCCGATGATGGTATAGGTGAAACATGTAAAGAAGCGTTAACCGAACCGGGAGATTGGCAGGTATATATGTCAATGCAAGGAGAAACCATCCCAAAAGAGAGCAATCATGTACGCTTAAGCAAAGATTTAAAAGATGCATGGGGCATTCCGCAATTGATAACTGCTGTTGATTACGATGCGAACGATGATAAAATGGTAGAAGATTTTTTTATACAAGGCACAGAAATGCTTGAAAAAGCAGGATGTAAAAATATTATATCAATAGATAGTAAACAAGCACCTGGACTTGATATACATGAAATGGGCGGCGTTAGAATGGGTAAAGATCCTTCCACCTCTTTATTAAATAAATGGAACCAGTTGCATGTCTGTAAAAATGTGTTTGTTACCGATGGCGCCTGCATGACATCAACAGGTAATCAAAACCCTTCCATAACCTTTATGGCCCTCACTGCAAGGGCTGCAAATTATGCTGCTGAAGAAGTAAAAAAGGGTAATCTGTAATTCTGCAGATATATATGACATAATACTGAATTCAGCATAATGTTCACTATTCTTTTGAAATAAAAATTATTAGTTATAAACAATTAATAATAATTATTATTAATTGTTAGGTGCTTATAGAAAAAAGTTGTTATTTTAAATAATTAATAAGTGGAACTCCAATTATAACCTATAACAGTTTTTCTAAAAAATCAATGACGTACAATGATTAAAATTATTTTTCTGATTTTTTTTCTATTTACTTATAATAGTTTACAGGCTCAACAAAATGCAGAAATCAAAGCTAAACCTGAGGTAAGTTTGACATTGATACCACCTTCGCCTGTAACAGACCAAATAATTTTAGACATTCGTGCTGGAATAAGAAATGAAGGGCACTCACCAAAATCTTTTCTGGCAGCTTTTTATCTTGATGAAGAAAAAAAAGAAAATCTCTTAAACCAAACCAATATTGTAGTTAACCCAAAATCTGCAAAAGCCGTAAAATTTCGTTGGTCAACAAAAAATAAAGCAGGCGAACATAAAATTATTCTGGTTTGCAAAAACGGCAAAAATATTTTTCGATCCGAACGGGAAATGACCATTATTTCTTCAAATATTCGCTCCACAAAACAAATAGATGGTGCATGGATAAATTTCTATCATTGGAGCGATGAAGAAGGGAAACACTGGAATCCTGATATTAAAAAAATGACGGATGATCAATGGCGGGAACTAATAGATGCCCAGCACGAATTAGAGATGAATGTGGTTGTAATGCAAGAATTGTTTCGCAACCAGGTGTATGTAGATTCTCAAACAATTGATCGTGATGGATATAAAGGTCGTGCATTTTATCCATCAGCACTCTTTCCGGAACGCATGCCCATAGCAGCTGAAGACCCGGTAGAAGCTGTTCTTTCTCAAGCTGATAAAAATGGTATGAATGTATTTGTAGCAGTTGGTTTATACGCGTGGTTCGATTTTACTAACGGGTCTCTTGACTGGCATAAAAAAGTTGCCAGCGAACTATGGGAAAGATATGGCCATCATCCATCCTTTTACGGCTGGTATGTTAGCGAAGAAATGGATGGCGGTTTAGGAGATGAAAAGCACCGTAAACAAATTGTTGATTTTTTTAGAGACTTTAGCCAATATGTAAAAACATTAGCTCCGGAAAAACCTGTTATGCTGGCTACCAATAGCCATAGCGTGGGCACAGCTCAAGCCACTTACGCAAAATTACTTCCTTATCTGGATATTCTTTGTCCATTTGGTTTTCACCGTATGCCTAAAAAGGACTACACCGGAGAAGAGGTTGCTGCGGTGCTGCAAAAACTTTGTAATGCAACATCTACACATTTATGGATGGATATGGAAGTATTTAATTTTGAAAAGGGTGCTCCAGGTACGTTGGATGCTTTGGTGCCCCGGCCCATCAAAGGTTTATTGAGTGACTTGCATCGTTTCCCTAATTTCGAAAAAATTCTTTGCTATCAATATCCAGGTTTAATGAACAGTCCTGCAATGTCAATTAAACCTGGCGGAGAAAATACCGTTAAATTATTTTTAGACTATAAAAAATATTTAAATGATCTAAAAGAATCAAGAAAAAATCCCTAAATCCTTTTTATAAATCCCTTACAACTATTTTTATGTCAATACTCAATTACACAAGAATATATCGTAACAACTTATTAAACGATGTAGTTCCTTTTTGGCTTACACATTCAAAAGATGAAAAATTTGGTGGCTATTTTACTTGCCTGGATACTATAGGAAATGTGTATGATACTGATAAATTTACCTGGCTGCAATGCCGCCAGGTTTGGTGTTTTGCAATGCTCTACAACAAAGTTGAAAAAAAACAGCAGTGGCTTGATTTTGCAATTCATGGAGCAGATTTCCTAATTAAAAATGGAAGAGATACTGAAGGGAATTGGTATTTTTCCCTTAATCAAAAGGGAGTTCCGTTAACACAACCATTTAATATTTTTTCTGATTGTTTTGCTGCTATGGCATTTGGTCAATTATACCAGGCAACAAATAATAAAGCATATGGCGACATTGCCGTTGATACTTTTCATAATATTTTAAGCAGACAAAAAAATCCCAAAGGTAAATATTCTAAAGCCTTTCCCTATACAAGACCTCTTAAAAGTTTTGCTTTGCCCATGATACTTTGTAACCTGGTTTTAGAGATAGAACATTTATTGGAACCTGGATTGGTAGCGAGTACTATTGCAAACGGTATTGATGCTGTTATGAATGATTTTTATCAGCCGGACAGTGGGTTGATATTAGAAAATATTAACTCAGACGGATCCTTTTCAGATTCTTTTGACGGTCGTATAATAAATCCGGGCCATGGGCTGGAATCTATGTGGTTTATGATGGACCTTGCAAAGCGATCGAACGATCAAATGTTGATTCAAAAAGCTGTTGATACCACCGTAAATATTTTAGAATATAGCTGGGATACTAAATACGGTGGCATATTTTATTTTATGGATATTAAAGGCCATCCCCCGCAGCAATTAGAGTGGGATCAAAAGTTATGGTGGGTGCATATTGAAACTATCATAAGCTTATTAAAGGGATACCTTTTAACAGGTGACATTCTTTGCTGGCAATGGTTTGAAAAAGTGCATGCCTACACCTGGTCACATTTTCCTGATGCGGAAAATGGAGAATGGTTTGGCTATTTAAACAGGCAGGGCGAAGTTTTGTTACCCATGAAAGGAGGTAAATGGAAAGGCTGTTTTCATGTACCACGTGGCTTATATCAATGTTGGAATACTTTAGAGGCCATCGAAAAAAAATACACAAAAATCCCTTAACTGGAAAAAGAATTATAAATGGCAAACATACCTGTACAGCATTCCGTTTTAACTGAAGATCCGCTAAATGGTCAGAAGCAAAATTATACTTCTGCGCTCATTTCGCTGGCAGTATTATATTTTATGATGGGGTTAATAACCTGCCTTAATGATACGCTTGTTCCGTTTTTTAAAAGTGGCTTCAACCTTACGTTTGCACAATCCTCTTTAGTGCAATTTTATTTCTTTCTTACCTACGGGGTAATGTCTATCCCTGCGGGAAAAATTGTAGAAAAAGTTGGCTATAAAAACGGAATGGTAATGGGGTTTTCTATTGCGGGAATTGGAGCATTGTTATTTTTTCCGGCTTCCATTTTGCACCAGTATGTATTGTTTTTGACCGCGTTATTTATTATAGCAATTGGTATAGTTTTGTTGCAGGTTGCTGCCAATCCTTATATTACTACTTTGGGTCCTGCCCGAACAGCCTCATCAAGGTTTACACTTATCCAGGGCGTAGGGTCCATAGGTACTACAGCTGCACCATTGCTTGGTTCTTATTTTATTTTATCTCACTTAAAAGAATCTCATGCATCAAGCCAGGCGGTAGGTTATCCTTATGTTGGTATTGCTTGCTTGCTTACCCTAATTGCAATTGTGGTGTATAATTTAAAACTTCCTGACATAAAAAAGGGTAAAGATGTTCCTGAAACAACGGATAACAACAAAGCAAATAGTGTTTTCTCTTTTAGAAATTTAAACTTTGGCGTTTGGGCTATTTTTGTTTACGTAGGTGCCGAGGTTTCAATAGGTACTTTTTTAACCAATTATATTGCTGATACTTTAAAAATTGAGGTACATCAGGCAAATAATTTTGTGGCTTTTTATTGGGGCGGCATGTTGATTGGACGATTAATAGGCGCCTTTATTTTACAGAGATTAAAGCCGCCTGCGGTATTAGCAGGCTGTGCTGCCATGTCAGTTTTCTTAATTATTTTGTCAATAAACTCATCAGGCAATATCGCAGTGTGGAGTATGATTGCAGTGGGGATATTTAACTCCATTATGTTTGCAACTATCTTTTCATTATCTGTACATGGCTTAAAAAAGTATACCACCCGGGCATCAGGATTGTTATCCACAGCTATTGTTGGCGGAGCAATTCTTTCATTTTTAATGGGTTTGTTAAAAGATAAATATTCATGGTCAGTTGCTTTTTTAATACCGGCTGTTTGTTACTTGTATATCATCTTTTATGGCATCAACGGATACAGATCTAAACTCAACCTTCCCTCTTGAAATTGTATTTTTAATCTAAAAATTATAATATGAAAAAAGTAATCATGCTCGGGCTACTTCCACTAATGCTTTTAGCCTGCAAACCAGAACCTCCCATAATTCCACCACCGCCTGTTAAGCCGCCGGTAGTTGGCACTTATGATAAATTGATCACGAACGAAAGCGATTTTATCATGGCGCATCAACTAGATGATGGAGCGCTAACGTTGTCATCCAACAAAGGAGTGCCTGGTTACAAGATAGTACCGTATTTTAGTAATATAGCTGCACGTGCATTGTTGGCAAATCCTACTGCCGCACGTATTGCCGCAGTTAAAAAATGGATGGTTTGGTACATGACTCATTTAAACGCAGATGGATCTGTATATGATTATTATGCCACTAATTTTACCGGCACTGCCACATTAACGTCCACTGGTGATTTTGATTCTGTTGATTCTTATGCAGCTACATTTTTCACTTTGGTAAGGTTGTTATGTGAGGCTTCGCCTGCTGATAAGGACTGGCTTAAAACAAATTATTCTGACCAACTTAAAAAAATTGGCAATGCACTTATAATGGTAATACAGGGTGATGGTTTAGCGATAGCAAAACCTACTTACGCCATTAAATATACCATGGATAATGCTGAAGTTAATGAAGGTATGAAAGATATGGTATGGCTATGTCAAAACGTAATAACCGCAGGTGAAACTGCAAAATGGCAAACCTTGTTAACCAGCAATACCAATGGTATTGAAGCTGGTTTGTGGAATGCAGCTAATAACTCTTATTTTATGTATGCAGGCGGTGCAACCATTAACTGGAGTATATTTTATGCTGATGCTACTTGCCAGTTATATCCAACATGGTGCGGCGTTATAACGCCAAATTCTGGAAGGGCAATAAATTTGTGGAACACGTTCAATACTAATTATCCTGATTGGAGTACTGGTAAAATTTATGATGCGGGTGGGTTTCCATGGACTGTAATTAGTTATGTTGCAGCAGTAATGAACGATAGAATCCGTGCAGAACAGTATTTAAAATATGTACAATCGTTTACAGATTCAGGAAATCAACCAACAGCAAACTGGTATAATTTAGAGGCTGCATTTGTAATACTTGCTGCTAAAAAAATGAATTAAATTATTGAGTCTGTAAAAAATAAAAAGAGCGTTTTGGTAGCGTTTGTTTGATATGGTTACGTTATTTACAGCCCTGGGCTATAAGTAGCGTAACCTTTGTTTTGGGGCTAACCCAAAGGTTAATTTGTAATGTTTAAACTAATGACATTACTTTGTTTCTAACCAAAAGGCATGCGCCAATAATTCCAGCTTGTTCACCCAGTTTTGACATTTTTAATTGCGTATCATTATTAACCAGGTTAAGCGAATATTTATTGATAGCACTTTTAATAGGAAGACGGATGAATTCTTCTGTAGAGGCAAGGCTGCCGCCTAATATTACAAGCTCCGGGTTAAAAATATTTATCAGCAATGCAATACCGCGGCCAATGTTTGAGCCTATCCTGCCAATTAATTCGATGGCTAAAACATCGTCGTTATTGGCAGCAAAAATAATGTCGTCCATTTCAATATCTTCTACATTTTTCTTTGTTGTGGTAAGTATAGATGTAGAACCTTCTTTAATTTTCTCTTTAAACATTCGGGTTAAGGCCCAGCCAGAGGCCTCGGTTTCAAGGCAACCCTTTTTACCACAATGGCAAAGAATTTCATTGTCAAATAAAGGGATATGACCAAACTCGCCAGCATATCCGGATTTACCATAATAAATTTTGCCGTCGATAAAAATCCCCAAACCAATTCCATAATCAAGGTTTAAAAACAATACATCCTTTTCTGCTTTAGCAATTCCGCCAGAACTAAATTCACCGCAAGCCATTGCCTTCGTATCATTTTCTAGAAATACAGAAATACCCACTTTTGCTTCTATTATTTTAGTAAGTGGTTCTTCTTCAAAATAAAAAAAACTGTAACTATAACCTGAAGTATGGTTAATACGGCCAGAAAGATTTACGCCTATTCCTAAAATTTTTTCTTTTGGTGCAGGCCCATCTTTTATAAATTGATTTATCAAATCACATAAATTTTCGAGCGATTCTTTTGTATTATCCAGTTGGTAGGCTATTTTTTCAGAGATCTTTATAATGTTTTTGCTTAAATCTGTTAACCCAATATTGATATGATTTTTCTTTACATCAACTCCAATAAATAATACTGAATCGGAAATTAAACCATACAAGTTGGGCTTTCGCCCGCCGCTGGAATCTATTTTACCATTATCCTGAACCATTCCATCGTGAATAAGATCATTCAATAGGTTGGTAACTTTTGGAATACTCAAATTTAATTCTTTGCATAAGTCTGCAATTGTAGCATTACCAATATTGGCAAAGTAAGCTATTACTGCTTTTTTTAGATTGATATTTTTATAGGCAACGCCTGTTGTATTCTCGCTATTTAATTCTTCAAAAAAAGTTTTTGCCATTTTAATTTTTTTAATGGAATCTATTTAAAATAAAAAGTTGGTTTCGAAAGATAATAAAATAAAATAAAATAAAATCATTTCTACAAATATCTGAAAGACTTAGTAATTTAATCACTATAATGGAGATTTTATAATCCATTTTTGATTAAAGTTTAAATAAAATAAAAATGTTAATAAATAATATTAATAACTTTTGTTTCTTTTATATAATTGTTCTAACTTGCTTCAAGTTAACATATACATTGCCACCTAACCTATAATAAAATCAATTAATAATTTTTTTAACTAAGATATTTAAACTTAAAATTAATTTTTATGCAACCAAAGCCATTTGCAAAGAGAGTAAAATTATTGTTACTCCTCTTATGCATGTCCAACTCATTATTATTATTAGCACAAAATAAAATTACAGGTAAAATAATAGATGCTGATAAACGACCAATATTAAATGCTTCTATACAAATAAAGGGTACAAAAATTGGTGGGGTCTCAGATAATGATGGAAAATTTTCTATAGTGGCAAAATCTACAGATGTTTTAATTATTTCTTACACCGGGTTTCAAACTAAAGAAGTAAATGCAGGTAATCAATCTTCGGTAATTATTACATTGACACAATTAAATAATTCTTTAAATGAAGTTGTAGTAACCGGATACACAACCCAACTTAGAAAAGATATAACCGGTTCTGTCGCTACAGTAAATATTACAGCTGCCAAACAACTACCTGTTTCAAATTCGGAACAATTGTTACAAGGTCAGGCTGCTGGTGTTAACGTACTTACATCAGGTGTACCCGGTGG
>JAYUBR010000142.1:0-2456 GCA_043740775.1 Ferruginibacter sp.
TTGTTGGCCCTACTGCTGTGGGTAAAACAGCCTTTGCTGTACAACTGGCCCAACATCTTTCAACTGAAATTATTTCTTCAGATAGCCGCCAGTGCTTTAAGGAATTAAACATTGGAGTGGCAAAGCCATCAGCCACGGAACTGGCGTTGGTAAAACATTATTTTTTAAATTCCCATTCTATACACGACACTGTAAACGCGGCGGTATTTGAGAAGTATGCGCTGGCAAAGGCAAAAGAAATTTTTGCCCGTCATGATGTAGCTGTAATGGTAGGTGGCACAGGCTTATACATAAAAACATTTGCAGATGGTATTGATGAAGTACCTGTTATTAAGCCGGCAATCAGGGAGCAGATTGTTGCTGATTATGAATGGGAGGGACTGGAATGGTTACAAAAAGAAGTTGAAAAAAACGACCCGCTGTATTTTGCAAAAGGCGAAATAAAAAACCCGCAACGGTTAATGCGGGCACTGGAAGTAAAATTATCTACAGGCAAATCCATCATCCAGTTTCAAACGCAGCAAAAGCAACACCGGGATTTTGATATCATTAAAATTGGCCTTGAAATGCCAAGAGAGGAGCTGAACAAAAGAATCAACAGCAGGGTAGATGAGATGATGAAAAATGGGTTACTGAATGAAGTTAAAACCCTTGTGCCTTATAAAGAGTTGAACGCTTTGCAAACCGTTGGCTACAGGGAATTATTTGGTCATCTTATTGGTGACCTTTCGCTGGAAGATGCAACAGAAGCCATTAAAATAAACACCCGCCAATATGCAAAAAGGCAAATGACCTGGTTTAAAAAAGATGAAACCACACATTGGTGTTCGCCGGTTTTTAACGAGGTGATTGACCTGGCGAACACCATGTTAAATGAAAATGAATAGACAAATTACTACAGTATAATTAAAACATTATCTACATTTTACAAATCCGGATTATATTAATTTTCCTGCTTTCCAATTATCAATTGATTATTATTGGCAGGTATTGAAATCCTGTAATAGTATAATGCCAGCCTGCATCGTTGATGAAATATGTTATGAGCACAAGTATGAAAAAAATCCAACTGCTATTATACCTTATTTTACAGGCTTGCTTTTTTTTTTGCATATACACAAGGTCACATTTAGATTTTGAACACATAGCAACCGCAGGTGGTCTTTCTCAAAGTGACATATAATCCATACTACAGGATAGTCGTGGATTTATGTGGTTTGGAACCAGGGAGGGGTTGAATAAATACGATGGGTACACTATCAAAGTATTTAAAAATAATCCCGCCGATCAAAATAGTATCAGCAATAATTTTATTAATAGTATTGCGGAAAGTAAAAACAATGACCGCACAATGGAAAAATATGGGTAGAATCTGAGCCAGGGCAGGGAAGTAATTTTTGTTTTTTTACTGCCAGCTGATGATATTACAGACAGCAGGCATTTGCCCTGATACCATTACAACGGTAAATTACAATATTCATTACTATACCATTAAAAAAATAGATTACATTTTCAGTAGTTTAAAAATTACTTAATCATGTAAATGCATACAGTGCCGGTTAAATGATTAAAATTGTTCAGCAAATAAATTTAAAAAAGCACTTTGCAAAACCCCATAATTATGCTTCGCCGCTCCGTGTTTATTTTGTGCTGCACTCTGGCATTGCATGTTACTTCATTTTCACAAATAAATTCACTGAAATTTACCCGTTTAAATACCAGTAACGGCCTTTCACAAAATTCTGTTTTTGCTATTGAAAAAGATTACAAAGGCTTTATGTGGTTTGGCACTTACGAGGGATTAAATAAATATGACGGCTATAAATTTACTGTATATAAACATAGTCCTGAAAATGCAGCAAGCATCAGTGGTAATTCTATTTTTAGTGTTAAAGAGGATATTGACCATAATTTATGGGTACTAACCCAACACGGGCTTGATCAGTTTGACAGAGCTACCGAAACTTTTAAACATTATTTTACGGAGCAGGAGTGGGAGGTAGGAAATAATATTTTTCAGGATAATAAAAAACGAATCTGGCTTAGCACTCCCCATGGTTTTTGTTTGTTTGATGTTGCTACCGGTAAATACAAATTTTATAAAAATAATCCCGTTGATAGTAATAGCCTGAGTGAGAATTATGTTTATAAAATTACCGAAGACAATTATGGGGAATTGTGGATTAGTACCAGAAACGGACTTAACCGTTTTGATCCTGCAACTGAAAAATTTACCAGGTATAAAAATGAACCTGGCAATATAAAGAGCATTGGCTCTGGTTTTATTAAAACAGTTTATAAAGATAGCAAAGGAAACATATGGGCAGGTACACAGGGCAATGGCATTGCTTTATTTAACCGTAAGGATAACTCCTTCACAAATTATAAACATGATCCCGAAAACAGGAATAGCATTATTTACAATGATATCCTATCTTTTACTGAAGATGCTGCCG
>JAYUBR010000143.1:0-2449 GCA_043740775.1 Ferruginibacter sp.
ACATTAAATCTTCTGTATTCATTTTTATCTGGCTGACCGTTTTTAAAACTAACCATTGCAGATACCGGGTAACTTCCCTGGAAATTGGAATTATCAAAGCATTCGATGGTAAGCGGAAGTTCTTTTAAGTGAAGGTCTTTTTGTAACTGAATCAATACATTATTTACCTCAACAGCAGTTTTATCTTCCAATAATAACATTTTCTTTTTCCTGAGTTCTTCTTTAAAATAGTTGACATTTTTTTCAGAAAGGTCGAGCAGTTTTTTCTTATCGCCACCTTTTGGAACAGTACTAATAATATCCTGCTGCGGATAGTTGATGTTGAAGGGAATAATAATTTCTTTTGCCTCGCTGTTGAAAGTTTCTCTTAATTGTGCAATAGCGAAACTTAAAACTTCTTCGGCAGTTTCATCCAGCTTCTTTTTTAATGTAATCGTTTTTGTTTGTACAATACTGCCATTGCTTACAGCCAGATAATTAACGTAAGCAGTATCGCCTTCTTCCAATATGCTAAATACATCCACTGTTCCGGTGCGTTCATTTACCACGGTGGAGCTTGCCTTATATTGTTGCAGATGTTCGAGTTTCTTTTTTATCAATCCTGCTTTTTCAAATTGAAGTTGCACAACCTTTTCCTGCATATCTGCTTTAAAATGTTGTATCACGGGCGAGAGATTTCCTTTTAAGATGTTTTTCAACTGCTGTAAACCTTCGTCGTAGTCCTGTAAAGACTGCAATGCTTCGCAAGGCCCTTTACAATTACCCAAATGATATTCCAGGCATACTTTAAATTTCTTTTTTTCGATGTTCGATGCAGTAAGATTGAGTTTACATGTTCTGAGCTGAATGGTTTGTTTAATGAAATCAAGTAGCTCCCTTACCTTACCAACGGAGGTATAAGGTCCAAGGTATTGCGAACCATCATTTATTTTTCGACGGGTAAAAAAAACCCGTGGAAAAGGCTCGTTTTTTATTACAATGTAAGGATAAGATTTATCATCTTTTAAGTTGATATTGAATAAAGGCTGAAATTTTTTAATTAAGGAATTTTCCAGTAAAAAAGCGTCCTGCTCACTGTTTACAATGGTAAACTCAATTTTTCTGATGCGTTGAACAAGCTCATGCGTTTTGTAATTGGTGTAGGTTTTTGAAAAGTAAGAACTTACTCTTTTGCGCAGGCTTTTTGCTTTACCAACATACAATAATTCATTATTGCCATCATAATATTTGTAGATGCCTGGCTGTAAAGGAATGGTTGAAGCTAATACAGCAAATTCTTGTTGTGTCATTACTTATTTAGTCTGTGTAAGGCAACTTTTTATTTGTACATTATTCATTAAAATTCCAGGTAAATTTTTCTGCTTTTAATAAGGTGTTATTACCATTGGGCATGTTTACCAGCGTATTAATGCTTGCCCATTTGTTGGTTTTCCATGTTAGTTGCCGGGTTATAATACCTTCTTTTTCTTTCGATTGTTTTACCAGGTATATTTTAGAAATTTTGCCCGACTCAGGATCAATATAGATATCCCAATGTCGTAAGGAAATTGAATCAGGCAGGGTTGTTAAAGGATCATAAGTGAATGTGATGGCATTGATAGTTTGGTCGTTAAAGGAAGTTTCCTTAAAGAGGGTTATAAGATTGGTCTCTTTTATTTCAGGAGAAAGAAAATCTTTTAGCAAAGTAATCAGTTCGCTTTTTTTAATCCATACAGAGTCTGTTTTATTATCAATAATTGTAGTGTGCAATGGAGTAACAGGCAAAGAATCTAAAATCAGCAACTGGCCTTTAATAAAAGAAGTTACCGGAAAAAATGAATCTTTTTTTGCTTCGGTAATTAAAGGAGCAGAAGCGGTAACAGGATTATTATTGGTAGCGGTATTACAACCTGTTGCAATTAAAAGAATTGCCGGGAAAAAAGCTTTTTTCATTTGCCAAAATTAATTACAAAGATGGTGTAAAACAAAAACCGCAGAAGGGATGACACTGCGGTTTTTGTTAAATATTTTAGAACTGTTATTTACCGGAAATATCCGAAATAAAAAACGGGTAATTAGTACGAAATTATTTATTTTATCAGTTTTGTGATGCCAAATTTAAAACCATAATTGTTCAGCTTTTCCTGGATGATGTATTGTTTGGTATTGGTAGTAAATAGCTGTGTACGAAATTGGGGTCCAAACTGAAAAGTAACACCATTGTCTGTTTTATAACTCAAAAATGTTTCAAATGACGCATTTAAGTTCCAGCGATTTAGCAATGAAGTTTCTTTTATATAATTTCTTTTATCAGATGAAAGCAGGTAAGATTTACCTCCCATTACATATGTAGGCTGTATAGTTGCGCCAATATTCCATTGTAAATTTTCATTGCCTGCAATTTTTAAATCCGCACCCAATGGCAAAGAAATTTGAAAAGTTTCATTATGTAATTTAACAGTACTAATGC
>JAYUBR010000144.1:0-2442 GCA_043740775.1 Ferruginibacter sp.
CTGGATGATGCCCGACCGTGATATGGATGACCTGCATGAAGATCTTGCTGAGGTGGATATATTGGCAACGGATGAATTTTCAGGATTGTTTATAAGTTGTTCTTCGCTTAAAGATCCTTCCAGTTATAATGGCCGGCATCATACAATTGAAGTAGTTACATTTATTGACTATGATTCTTTTAAAGCAAAACTTACAAGTGACGATAAAAATTCAGAGGAGTACAAAAAATGTAAGGAACGCCTTTGCCAAAAATTAGTGAACACGCTTGAAAAAGTAGTACCCGGTATTGGCAATAACATTGTTCAGATGCAATTGGGTACACCGCTTACAAACGAACATTATATTAAGTCAACAAAGGGAAATGTTTATGGCACCGAAAAAGGATTTTACCAAACAGGCCCTTTTTCATTTACCGCCAAAACTGAAATAGAAAAATTATACATGTGCGGTGCAAGTATAATGGCGCATGGCGTTGCTGGCGCCGCTTATTCGGGTATAAAAACGGCTGCCTTAATTTTAAATTGTAAAGAAGATGATATGTTGCAACCAGATGATACGCAGCATGTAAGAATTTATGATGCGGAAGATAGTACGCATTGGCCCGAATGGCTGCATCAAAAAATGGCTGATAAAAAAAGGAGGGGAGTAAACAATCACCTCAAATAAAAAAAAGTATTTATAAAAATATAACCCCTATTTTAGATTATAAATACTTGTACATGAAAACATCCACCAAACTGTGCTGCTTTTTTATTGCTTTTATTTTATACTCCTGCACTAAGATCGAAAATAAACTGCCGCAGAATTCAAAAGAAAATTTAAGTGGTAAATTAGCCTTATTGGTTGCAGGTTGTGCTACCCATCCGATTATTGACGACATGCCTGTTGTAAATACCGATGGGGATTCTACAGAAGAGGCCACTATATTGGGCGCAAAAAGAATAAATCCTTACACAGTTGCAAACATGGTACAGGCCTACAACAACCTTGGATTAACCAATGTAGTAGTAACTGCCAACAATCAATATGTAAGGTTTTTGCCCGGTTCGGTAGTTCAGCTTTCTATTTTAGACTCTGCAATGGAAGCCCAGAACCTTGAACTGTTTGATGCCCCTATGGATTATGATGTAGTAAAAGAAGGTAATTACTACCAGGACCCATCCATACCCGACACCATGGTAACATGGCAATACGCAGTTGTACCAACAACTTTTCAGGCCCCTGCCGGTATTACGTACCAGGTGCTTTCGCAAATACATATACCAACAGATACTTACGTTGCCGTTGAAACTGAAGCTGAACGCCTGGCTTCCATACAGGATAGTATAGCATGCAGTGGCGGGGGTGCTCTTTCAATAGCTCCGGTTCCCAATGTTCCCCAATGCGGCACCGGTTACCATTGGGATTATACAGCAGGGCAATGTGTTTGCGACTGCTGCCCAACCGGCTATCAATGGAACGGTACGCAGTGTGTACCTAATGTAACGCCACCACCACCGCCACCTCCTTCACCAGACCAAACCGTGCCGGCAGGAAATATTACTGTTGAAGACAATAATTTAGTTACTGCACCTACTACCCCCGGTGTAAGAAATGTACCCATTGTAGCAAAGCGCTGGTTTAAAATTGAGCGTTCCTACACAGATAATGTTGGCCATTTTCAGTTTACCAAACGATTTAAACACAAGGTAAAAATTGTGGTTAAATTTAAAAACAGTTATTGCGATATCAGGAGCATAAGGGGTGTGCGGTTGTGGCAATCGCTGTATGTTGTTAGAAAAACCATTGGCGTTTACAGCGGCGATAAAAGCAATATCCCATACAACTTTGCCAGGTTCGCCAATACAGCCAAAGCCAGGGGCAATGGCTTTTGGGTAGCAGCAACTACCATCAATACAGTTCAGGAGCATAGGGATTATAGTACAACGTATGGCTTTACTGCTGCACCATTAAGCCTCAATATTTATATAAGTAATTTGTCTGGAGACCTTGCTTCTACCCCGCTTTTTGGCAAACGCTATATCAGCAATTTTCCTTCTTCATTTGCAACAACTTTTTTGGTAAATCATATAACAAATGAAATACCCGTACTTGGCCCCGTGATTAACTGGTATGTTTCTTTTTTTGCTACGATAGCCAGCACAAGGCTGGATATTGCAATTGGATACAACAGAAGTCCGATAGACAGATTTACTCTGATTTTATAAAAGAAACAGAGTACCACGAGTTGAGCCATGCCAGCCACTATGCAAAACTTGGCAACACCTGGTACAACAGTTTTGTAATGGCAGAATTGGCAGAGATACTGGCAAACCCTTCGGGTGCGTTAAACCCGTATGGGCCAGGCAATACAGCAAATAGCCCTATCATTGCATTAGGGGAAGGATGGGCTTATCACATGGGCCATTTTTTAGCGGATCAACGGTATGGTGTTTTAGGTA
>JAYUBR010000145.1:0-8105 GCA_043740775.1 Ferruginibacter sp.
CGATATGGGTTTAACAGCCAGATGAAGGACTACGATATAAGTGCAGGCGGAGACCATTACACAGCAGAGTTTTGGGAATACGATGCAAGAGTTGGAAGACGATGGAATACTGATCCTAAACCTAATCCTTCATTAAGTAATTATTCTTGCTTTGCAAATAATCCAATATTTAATATTGATGTTTTAGGAGATACAACATATAGATTTAATAAGTCGGATGGTTCATATAAAGGGATGTTTGATTTAGATGCTGCTGGGTCTGTTGGTTCTTATGGTAATTCTAAAACAATTGGGAAAGGAAAAAATAAGCAAGAAGTATGGGAAGGAACCCGTTTTGAATTTGCGGACCCTGCAAATGACGCTCAACAAATAAGGGACGGGATTATTAATAAACTTGTTTTTGTTAGTAATGATGAGATAAAAGGAATACTTACATCGCAAGAGGCATTTAACCATGATGATAAAAATAATCCTTGGAGATTTTATCAAAATAGCAAAGGGGGACAAAAGTTTGACTATTCTTATTCAGTAATTCCGAGTAAATATGCAGCGCAGGGGACAAGTGCTACTCCTTTAGATCCTTCAACACCTTCACATGTATTATTCTTACCAGAAGGAGATTACACCGCACATAATCACATGAATTTTGGTAATTACCTATGGGGAGCGTCAGGATATACTTTAGGGTTTAATTTTTCAACACTTCAAATAGGAGGACATATAAATAGCTTAAAAAACTCAAAAGAAAACGGCTATCCTGCACAATGGGATTCTAAAGATGACCAAAATTCAATTAAAAAAGGAGCGTTTCACGCTTTGCAATTTAAGTATAGAACTATTTTAGAATTAAGACACCAAGCTGAACTAAAAAAAACAGGTAGTAAAAGATAAATCTAATAATATGGGGATATTACGTTTCATAATACTTATGTACTTTTTTATGGGCTTTTCTTCCTGCTCTAATAGTAGCTTTACAAATGATGATATTGATAGTTTTATATCAAAATATCAGAATGTAAAATTTTCTAATTTTAAAGGGGTAAGTATTACTTTGAGAGATAGTGATTTTGGAGATAATATTTATATGGTGGCAAAGCAAGGCGGAAAGTTTGCACCTTATATAGTTCATTTTGATAAAGACAGGAAAGTTGTAAATAGTATTGATAATAAATTATTGTTACAAAGAGGAGGTGAGGATTATTTTAGTGAAAAGCAGATAAAGGATTTAATGGTAGAGTTTGAAAATTACAATGTCTGCAATTTGAGTGTTGATGATGATGAAAATGTATTTATAACTCCTGTCTGCGGTGCTAATAATTTAAATTTATTGCGCCTTAATAGAATGACAAATGAGAAAGTAGTTAAAAAAGGGAATGTTTATGAGTTGCATAAAGGCAATTGGTATGTAAATCATCACAACAAGTGAAAATGACAATTAATTAAAACAGCCGCTCTGCAATTGCAGCGACTGTTTTAATTACACAGCATAAGTTTGCCTGGCTTTAAAATCCCTTACATAAGCCCGGATAATTTTAACCAGCATTGTTTGTTCCTGTTCTGGTAAAACATCCATCTCTTTAAAGCTCTGCAGCAGTTCAGAATTTTTGATAGCAGCTTTTGCTTTTTCTGTTTTATCACCGCTGATTAAAAAATCAACAGTAGTATCCAGGGCAGTAGCAATTTTATTAAGTGTGTTTGCAGGCGGCTGTACATTTTTTGTTTCATAGCGGCTCATCTGTGCTTTTGATAAACCAATTTTTTCTGCCAGTTCAATCTGCGACCAGCCTTTTTGTTTGCGGAGTTCCTGTATCCTGATGGCTAAATTCTCTTTCATTTTATTCTCTTTTAAGAAATTTACTAACATAAAGGTATCAATATTGATGCTTGGTTTGGCTTTATTGGCGGCTTATTGTGGATATTTTGTTTCTTCTCTTATTTTGAAAAGTAGCTTTTATGCGTACTTTTGTTACACATAAGAAACAAAAAATTTATCCACATGGAAATACAAGAGATAAAAACAAAGCTAACATTAGCCACCGTATTGAGTTATTACAGTTTAAAGCCCGATAAAAATTTACGGCTGTGTTGTCCCTTCCATGCAGACAAGACACCATCGCTGCAGGTGTATTACAAAACACATACGGCGTATTGCTTCAGCAGCAATTGCAAAACCCACGGCAAAAGTTTGGATGTGATAGATTTTGTATTGCATAAAGAAAATACCGACAAGCACAATGCAATTTTAAAGTGCGTAGAAATCATCCACTACCTGGAAGGCAAAGTACAGCACCAACAAAAGCCCATACAAACAAATCCAACCGCAGAGCTTACTATAGCCAAAGAATTATTCCTACAAAATATGTTTACCTATTTTAAAAATGCGGTACACAACAGCAAGCCAGCACAGGATTATATCAACCGCAGAAATTTAGATGCGATAAGAGTAGAGATAGGCTACAACTCAGGGCAGTTCCATCATGGAGCAAGACGAGACGAAACCCTGATAAATAATTGCATGGCATTGGGTTTATTAGCACCATGGGGCGTAAACAACCGCAAGCCAAATGAAGTAGCCTATAAAGCTTTTGGCAAAGAATGTATATGCTTTGCATTACGCAATAAGAGTAACCAAATAACAGGGATGTATTTTAGAAGTACCATCAACAATAAAGACCAAAAACATTTTTACTTAAAAGAAAGCACCGGGCTTTATCCAAACTATCCGAACCCTGACACAAAAAAAATCATCATCGCAGAAAGTATAATTGATGCCGCCAGTTTATTGCAGATAGCAGCAATAACAAGCCAGTACAGCATTTTAGCGGCTTATGGCACCAACAGGCTCAACGATGAGATGCAAGCGGCCATAAAAGAATTAAACCATTTACAGGAAATTATTTTTGCTTTTGATAATGACGAGGCGGGCAATAAAGCAGCAGAAAAATACAGCGAAGAATTAAAAATACTTTTGCCAAATATTACACTATCAAAAATAAAATTACCCAACAAAGATGTAAACGAAACTTTACAAGCCCATTGCGATGAACAAATATTTATTGATTTATTAAACGAACGAAGCAACGATTTTTCTTTTTCAATTGAAAAAGAAAATGCAGCAACTACAACCACAACCGAAGCAAAATTATTTATTGAACCCAACAAGAAAGAGCAGACTACAGCGATTGAAAAAATTAGCATATTGGCACATCAGCAAATTACCACATTGAATGTATCCAACCCCAACAAGCTACTATTTACAACCCTTACAGCGATATACATTATAAAGGGCGGCGTAGATAAGCAGTTAAATAAATTACAGGTAACTATTGAAATCATCAACGAGAAACTAACCGAAGGTATCAACAGGAAACATTTTAAAATTGATTTGTACGACAGCAAGCAGGTAGAAAAAGCCATCAGCGAAGCCAACGAAATTTTACAGCTAATAAAAAATGATGTAGCTAACGACTTACACCACTTAACCGAAGCATTAGACCAGTACCGAGAAAAGGAAATCCAGCAAAGCCAAAGCGAAGAACCCAAAGAAGCACAGCAATATATTTTAACCAGTGTAGAAAGAAACGAAGCATTAAAAATTGCCAATGATAAAAAGTTAATACCCACGATAACCCAAAAGCTAACACAGTCAGGCATTATAGGCGAAGATGATAACAAAGTTTTTTTGTTTGCTATAGCAGCCAGCCATATACAGCAGAACCCTTTAAACGCATTAATACAAGGCAGCAGCGGCAGCGGAAAAACAAGATTACTCAAACAAATATTTGCCTGTATGCCTGATGAAACAAAAAAAATATATAGCCGATTGAGTGAAAAAATGTTGTACAACGTTCCTAAATATTACTTTCAAAATAAGCTGATATGCTTTGAAGATGTGGACGGCTTGGGCGAAGAAGCGGTATATGCTTGGCGGGAGTTGGTAAGCAATGGCGAGTTGATAAGCGGCGTAAGTTATAAAGATGAAAAAGGAAATATTGGTATCAAAGAATTAATTGTTTACGGCCCCATCACCAGTATAGCCTGTACAACACATGGGCGTATATACACGGACAACATGAACCGATTATTTTTAATAGCGATTGATGAAAGTAAAGCACAAACAAAAAAAATAATTGAGTATCAGGCCAAAGAAGCAGCTAACCAAATAAATCAGCAGGCACAACAAACAGCAATCTCTCAACTAAAAAACTTTGTACGAATATTACAACCGTACAAAGTCTATAACCCACATGCACTGCGGCTTTTACTGCCAGAAGGCATACAGGATGAAAGAAGATTGTACAAACTCTACATTTATTTTATAGACATGATAACGGTATTGCATCAATACCAACGGAAGCAAACTGCAGATGGAAAATTGATTGCCACAAAACAAGATTGCCAGTTGGCAAAAGATTTAATGTTTGAATGTATCATGTTAAAGATGGATGAATTAGACGGCAGTTTAAGACAGTTTTTTGAGCGGTTGAAAGATTATGTGAAGAAAACTAAAAATGATAACTACGGCTTTACACAAAGAGAAATACGGCAATCTTTACACATTAGCAAAACGCAATTGCACCGATTTATTATAGAGCTCACCGAGTTGGAATATTTACAAGAGATGCGGTACAATGGCAACAAAGGAAATACTTATCAAATACGTTATTGGGATGATTACAAAAAAGTAAGAACGGAAGTAAAGCAGTTTTTGCAAAATCAAATAGACGACTTAAAAGACGAATAGCCTACTACTTTGGAACAGCTTTGGAACACAGTTGGAACGCTGCAACCATTGTAAATACTGTAAAAAAGCCCTGCGTTCCAAAAAATAGTAATACTGCACAAGGGCATAAAAATAAAACCATCATACACATAACAGCTACGAATAAAAAAAATGAAATGCAATATTATGAACTTATCGAAAAATTTAAAACACATCTTACACAATTGGGGTACAGCAAAGGAAGTTTATTGACGATGCCCAATTGTGTTAGTGATTTTTTTGCCATCCATCCGAATAAAAAAGTAAACCAGATAACCATAAAAGAGATTACTGTTTTTTACGAGTATTTACAAAACCGGCCATATAAAACCAAACACAAAAATAAATACCACACAGGCAACACCCTAAGCGAAAGTTATGTGTACAGTCATATTACAGCACTCAGATTATTTTTTAACTGGTTAGAAATTACAGGGCAGTTACGGTACAATCCCATCAGTGCGATGAAGTTTAAAAAACCCATCAACAACGAAAGGCAACCACTAAGCAAAGTAGAAACAGAAGAACTTTTTGCAGCCGCAGCAACCTTGGAAGAAACGGCATTACTACATATTTTTTATAGTTGTGGCTTACGCAAAACAGAGGGCAAAGACTTAAATATAAACGATATTAATTTTAAGCAAAAGTTATTGTATGTACGAGAAGGCAAGTTTAAAAAAAGGCGTGTAATACCAATAACGGCAAAGGTTGCAGCAGCATTAGAAAAATATTATCAGCAACACAGAAGTAAAATAAATACAGTAGAAAAGGAAGCGTTTTTTATTAATGGCATAAGAACAAGAATGAGCGGCGACAGCATGAATAAGTTACTAAAAAAAATATTAGCCAGGACAGCAATAACCAGACAGGTATCACTGCATTTTTTACGCCACAGCATTGCAACACATCTTTTAGAAAGTGGTTTATCTATTGAGTTTGTAAGTGCTTTTTTAGGGCATAGCAATTTAGAAGCCACACAGATTTATACCAAAGTATGTAAACATCAATTAAGGAAACTATGACAGTAGAAACTTATTTAAAAAAGCATTACAGCAAAGCAACAACTAAGGCATACCAAAGAGAAATAGAAATTTACCTAAATAACAACCCCAGTGCAAAAAAGTATGTGTATGCACAGATTGTAAACCATATTGGCAGCATCAGAAAGCGGTATAAAAATGTATCCACCATCAGCAGAATGGTATCGGCAATAAAAGTGTATTACGATTATTTATGCAATGCAGGAATAAGAAAAGACAATCCCTCAAAGTCAATAGTGTTAAGGGATAAAGCAAGCAGGGATATACAATTGCAGGATTTATTTACCACAGCAGAATTAGAAATGTTGATGAATAGAAAAGACTTCCATTTTAATTTAGTTTGTAGGAATAAAGTTTTAATGTCATTGATTATTTACCAGGCGTTGCGGCCAAAAGAAATGGAAGCTGTACAGCAAAAAGACATTAATCTTTTGGACGGAAGTATTTACATAAGAGCAACACCCAGGACAAACAGCAGGACTTTACAATTAAAACCTAATCAGATTTTATTATTCCAGGAATATCTTACCAGTACCAGGAGCAATCTTTTAAAAGGAAATGAAAGTGATTATTTTTTGATTGGCGAAAGAGGCAATGCAATGCTGGGCGAAGACATTACCAAACATGCAAAACGAATAGGAAAAAGCAAACCCTTTGGAAAGTTGGACAGCAGAAAAATAAATGTAATGACGATACGGCAAAGTGTAATTACAAACCTGCTCAAACAAAATAATGATTTACGGATAGTACAAACTTTTGCAGGGCATAAATACCCAAGCACCACAGAACGTTACCGACAAAGTAATGTAGAAGCCCTTCAATCTGCCATTAATCAGCATCATCCAATCAGATGAACAAAGCCCGGCGACATCAATAAACATCAACAACAAGCAAAGCCGAACAAGCCCACCCACAGGCACGGCTAAGGCTTGAGCCAGCGCACATCCTTCGGCTCCGCTCAGGACTTCCCAACGCACCAAGCCTTCTGCGGTGTTGCAGGCAGTTTTTTATGTCATGGTTTTTGTAAGCCGACACACATTGCAGCACATTTATTTTTTTGAAAGACAGAAAAAAATAAAAGAGCTGCAAGCCAACACACAGAACAAAAACCCACGCCAAAAAAAACTGCCTGAAGCTAAATAACATAATGTGGCATTATAGGAATTTTTGGCCTGGCTCATGTAAACATGCTCTGAAAAAATCCTATAATACACATTAATGTTAAATAGCCAACACCGCAAGCAATAAAAAAAATAATGCTCCACCAAGCAGCCATGCTAATTATTTTTTTTATTGCAGCCGTGCCCAAAGACAGCCAACGCTTCTCAAAAGCGGTGTGCAGGCACGACATTTTTATATGCCATCTCCTTCCAGTCGGTCAATGGCAAAGCCTACCGGCAGTAAGGTAGAAAATAGTACACCTCACTACGTTCAGGCAAGTGTAAAGCCTGCGGCAGCAAGGTAAAAGAACAGCTACAAAAATGGCATAGCAAAGGTATTGCGGCAAGCCAACGCACAAGGCCGCCAAAAGACTACGGCATAAAAACACAGCCCCAACACACAGAGCCATCATTTTTATTCCGTTTCCTTTTGGCCTGTCGCACTTGCCGCAAAGGCTGGTCGCTAAGCATTTTTTGCTGCATTTTATTTTTTATCACAATTAAATTTTACAAGATGAAACAAACAATCACATTGGATGTACCAAAGCAGTTAGCACTTATCTGCGAACTTTTAGAAACCACAACACAGCAGGTTTTGCAAAGCTTTATTGATGATGTAAGTCTGCAGGTTGGCAGCAGCGGCAGCGATGAAAGGCGTATGGCTGTTGAGTACTTTATGAGGGTTGGTTATGGGATGCCCCGTTACGAGTTCGACCAGGTGGAACAAATGTTTGATGGTTTAAACTGGTTGCGTTGCCAGTGGCCGGGCAATGATGAAGAAAAAGAAAAGGCGTATCAAAAAGAGCGTACAACGTTTTTAAAGCAATGGTTCAAAGAATGGAAAGCAAAAGAAAGGAAGTAAATACAAGCGGCTCAGGCCGCTTTATTTTTTTTTCTTTCAATTGAAAGAAAAAGGTGGACTGCAACGGTTATCTTTGAGAGACAAAAGTTCTTTGACTGGAAGCTGCCAAACTTTTTTTTTCAATTGAAAAAAGAGGTGTGAGCGGTTTTTGTAAGTTCTAAAAAATCTTGTGCAGGAGCATACCGATATGGGTTTAACAGCCAGATGAAGGACTACGATATAAGTGCAGGCGGAGACCATTACACAGCAGAGTTTTGGGAATACGATGCAAGAGTTGGAAG
>JAYUBR010000146.1:0-8081 GCA_043740775.1 Ferruginibacter sp.
TTGGAGCTACCCGCTTTAATCTTCCAGCCATACCACAATAATGGAATATGGGCATCATAAGGATTCCATACGCCATGCGTGGTACCACCATTTAAAAATCCATCAATATACTGGGGCTTAAAAACTATCTGGATATCACCGCTTCTTTTTGGATAATATCCATTGGTGAGTGCTGTCTTTATTTTTTCATTCAATGTTACAGCGGCCAGGTTTTCCAATACCAATGTTCTTTCAATTTCCGGCTGCTGCAGTAAATAATCCATTACCCATTTATTAATAGAATCTTTATTGAGTTTTGCTGTATTGATGGCATTGCGGTTAAGATAAACCTGGTAATTTAAAATGCCGGTCACTAGCTCATCTGCACCGGTTTTTTCTTTTAAAAACCGGTTGATTTCTTTGGCTGTTTTTTCGTCATCAAAATTGCCTGCAGGAATTTTATGGTCTTTTAAAAATGACGGCATATTAGCCGCTCCATGATCTGCAGTCAGAAAAACAAGGCATTCCTCTTTACCTACTTTCTGATCCAGGAAATTCAGGAAGTCACCGAGTTCTTTATCCAGCCTTAAAAAACCGTCTTCGGCTTCGATAGAGTTAGGCCCATACCCATGGCCGATATAATCAGGGGATGACAAACTTAAGGTAAGCATATCAGTAACAGCGCCTGCGCCCAGTTGCTCGCCATTGATAGCGGCCATGGCCATATCAAAAGTTAAATTGTTGCCATAAGGAGTGGCGGATATTACACCATAATTTTTTGCTACATATTGTTTTAGCGGGTGAACAAATGGTTTTACACCGGCAGCACTTTGATCGTAAACACCAATGGGATATAATAAATTCCAGTCCTGCGCATAATATTTGTCCACCAGTTTTTTTGCATTCAATTCATTTACCCATACAGGCAACTGGTTCATATAATAGCTGGAAGATATCCAGTCGCCGGTTTTATTATCATACCAAAAAGCCGCATTGGCACTATGCCCCGCAGGCAAAATGGCACTACGGTCTTTGATGGCAATACCAATTACTTTACTTTTAAAATTTGTGGCCAGCCGCAACTCATCGCCAATGGTGGTGGTTAGTAAATTGTGTGGACTCATACGCCCAAGTTCGGTGTTACTGCCAATTGTTTTTACACCATCATCGTCAGTACAATAAACATATTTGTTGAGATCATAATCCCACCAGTCGTTACCTGTTATACCATGAATGGCGGGCACAGAACCGGTATAAATTCCTGAGTGACCACAAGCGGTAACAGTTGGCGTGTAAGGAATCAAGGTATTTTCGCAGGAAAAACCTTTGCCCAGCAAACGCTTAAATCCGCCATCCGGTGCGTACAAACTGTAATACCGGTAAAGATAGTCCCAGCGCATCTGGTCAACCACAATACCAACCACCAGTTTAGGGCGCTGAATAGGCGAGGGTTTGGGAACAGCAACCCCGGCATTATTTTGCGCAGGAAGGTTTAAAAAAAATATGCAGGCAAGCAGTGTAAATAAGAATTTATTCATACAGAATTTTATCAGGTGAAATAAAACAAGCAGTAAAAAAATGTCAAATCTAATGTACTATAAAATTGTTGAACTTACTGAATAATTAATTTTAAGCAACGTGAATTTGCACCAATAAAAAATTTATATTTTCATTGATAAAGATATCGTTTAGGATTGCCAAAGTTTGGAAATTTGTTGCTTTGCAATCCTGAATTTCGGCAAGGATCTGTAAGGTTCCCTTTTATAAGAAACCATTATAAAAAACCGAACCATCAAACTTTAAACAAAGCAATACCACTTTATTGTGTGAATGGCACCTCAAATTTCTATAAAATAAAAAAACTGTCTATAAAATGGAAAAAAGTAGAAATACGGGTACTATAATACACTGAATATGAGTATTTTATAATCTGGCATTGAAATAGTACTTAGTAATTTAACGATCATAAAAAGAATTTTTTACGTAACCTCTCAAACCCACAAAAAAATGAAAACAATTGTTACAACCTTCATAGGTTTAATCACCCTGTTGTTATTGCATACAAATGTTAAGGCACAATGTATTTCTCCTGATCTGAAATTCGCTAACCCCTTGCTGGTTTCAGGCACAGCGCTTTCAAAAGGTGCAATATATAAATTTCCCAATATTACGCCCGGAATTGATTGCTATATCAAACTCGTGAAATTAAATGGTGGAGCCACCCTTGTAAGTATGGAAACACCCGGAATGGGTTATGGTGATGCATGGCAACCCATTATTAACGGGCCCGGAACACCTACTGGTAACAAATCATGGATTGACTGGGATATCTCTTTCAAAACCAGTGCAGGCGACGATTATGCTTTTCCCTGCCTTGATATTTCTGCTATTGATGTGGATGGCGATAACCAAACCATTGGTGAGTTTGTACAATCAGACGGACAGACGAGTTTTAGCGTACCCTCTCCCACTTTATTAACCATTACGGATATGGGCGGCGGCAGAATTGAAGCCCAGGCATCCATTGTTAACCGGCCAGGCATTGATACGATGTCAATGGATGCAAGAATTGGTTTTTTGTATAACGATCAAGACAAAATTCAGTTGAGTTTAGGATCAACTGTCATTAACAATCCTGGCGGTGCTACGCAAAGATTAAACTGTATTTATTTTAAAAGAATAGCGCTTACCAACTACTCCGTTTTACCGGTAAAATATGTATCCTTCAAAGCAGCCGCTGCTGAGAGTACAGTGGACCTTAACTGGATTGCCGACAATGAAGTAAACTACAGTTATTTTGATGTGGAGCGATCTTTTGATGGCAACAAATTCAGTTCAACCGGGATAATTGTAAATGGATTTAGCAACGGAATAAATAATAGTTACCAGGTAAGTGATAAGGATGCTGCTTTAGCTGGAAAAACCATTGCATATTACCGTTTAAAAGAGGTGGATATTAGTGGACCAATCAGCTACAGTAAAGTAGAAATGGTAAAGTTACAGGCCAATAAAGGCATTACAATACTGGCATCGCCCAATCCTTTTACAGAAAATCTATCCATACATTTTACGGCTTTACAAAACGGAAATGGCATAATAAAAATACAGAACGTAACAGGCCAGTGTGTGGTAACAAAAAATGTAATCATCAGTAAAGGCCAAAATACTTTTCAGTTGAGCGGCATGAGTGGTTTACCAAAAGGTGTATATGTAGCCCAGGTATCAGTTAATGGAGTAATAGCAGATAATCAGAAAATAATGAAATAATAAATAGCACGTACAATCAGTTAGTTAAAAACTACCATTTGTTATCCAAACAACATGGTAGTTTTTGTTTTTATCCAGTTATTATAACGCCGTTTCTGCGTCAAAAACGGCTACTGTTTTTGTATACAAAGCATAGGCTTCTTCAGGCGAAGCGCCTATGCATACGATACCAATTTTACCAAACTGCGACAGGGCACCTATCATGTGAAACATGACTCCTTTTTGAGAGGCTCCATCAAAATGCAATCCATGAAACATAACGATATCTATCAGGTCTTTTGGTGTAAGCCCTTTGTAAGCTTCATGCTGCAAATTATCAGATGCAAAATAATACCTGCTTTGCTTACTGGGTGTTTCAAATAAACCGGTTTCTGCATCATAGTGACCGTTGGTTAAAAACTCCAGTATTAAAAAAGGGTGCGTAGTGCCGCCTTTGCGCAGATTTATTTCAATGGCGTAATGTTTCCAGCCATCATTATTCTTTACCGAAATAAAATCAATGCTAAAACGGCCCGTCACCCCGTGCATTTTTAATTCTTCCGCAACCAGTTTCCCCATACGGCCAATTTCTGCCCTGTAACATTCATCTGCAGGAAAATGAGCACCGACAAACACCTGGTCACTGTCACCATTCAGCACCTGATTATGTGTGGAAATAATTTCTACTTGACCCAGGGGATTGATCCTGCATTGTACCGATGGGGAAACTTTTATATCCCCTTCAATATACGCTTCCACAATACCTTCCATTGTAGTAAACTTTTCCAGAAACTTTTCAATACTCAGGTCTTTCGCCACCGGTTTAATTTCTTTATACAGGTTATGATGTATCCAGTTAAACATATCTCTTTTATCTGTCAGCTCAGGGTATTTTAAAATAGCATTTCCTTCTCCGGAAAAACCATCATTTAATTTAATAACCGCTTTTTTTAAATGCGGGTACATGTCTTTTAAAGCCGCCACAGCATGTACTATATCTTCATAGCTTTTTAAATTTTCTGCCCCGGGCGGCATAGACACACCTGCTTTTAAAAAGGCTCTTCTGCTACCACTTTTTGTACCGAGGTAAGCCAGTGATGGATCGCAGCCATAAATAGGAATGCCAATTGCTACGGCAAGGGTTCTTTCAAGTGCCGTGGTATTAAAACAGGCAATATGCGCCACATCACCGGCAGGTATACTTTTTTTAATCCGTTCAATTAATCTGGGACGTTGCAATATTTTTTCTGTAAGTGAAACCGATGATGAATCATAACAACTGAGCAAGGTTAAACGGGCACTTGCATGATAGCCGGTAATGCCCGGCAGCAGGTGCAAATAATAATCAATAATTATTGGGTCAATGGGCATACTGCTTACATAAGTAACATGCGCACAAGGCATACGCAGCAGCATCAGCAGGCAAAGGAGCCTTTCTTCATAATGCAATGCCCCTTGAACTTTTGCCAACACTTCCTGATCAAGCGTAAGGCTGGGAATTACCACGATGGTTTTACTGGCATGGTTGTCGGGAAAAAAAAGTTCAAACTGGTTACTAAAGTCCCGTTGTAATTTTTCAAATAGCTGCAATTCTTCTACAGACCCGGGTGCTGTATGGCAGGCACTATTATAATCAAACATTATTTTGCCCCTTTCCGGTTGCTGCGATGCATATTCCATATCAGTTGCATTTAGTATTCAAATATGCTATTAATTACACAAATTACAAATGATAAACATCATATAAAAAATATAGTTCAATCACATTTTTATATTAACACAACCGTTCACATTTTTAATCATTTATATACTTCATTTCAAAGTGGTGCTAATTATTTTATAAACAATACTTATCTTGTACCCAATTTTAAAACTCCAAAACCTTATTGTGTTGAAACACCTGTTATTGCTTCCGCTTTGCTTACTTACTATTTTTGTTTTTGCGCAGAAAAAAAACAGTGGCTACCAATTGCATATTCATAAAACATCTTTACCAATACAGGTGGATGGTGAGTTGAATGAACAGGCCTGGAAAGATGCTGCGGAAGCAGATAATTTTTTTATGGTGCTGCCGATGGATACCAGCTATGCTAAAGTAAAAACATCCGTGCGCATGACATACGATGCAAAAAATATTTACATCATTGCGGTATGCTATCTCACCAAACAAGCCCCTTACATGGTAGAATCTCTGAGAAGAGATTTTAGTTTTGGCAAAAATGATAATTTTATTTTTTTTATTGATCCCTTTGATGACCTTACCAACGGCTTTACTTTTGGTGCCAACGCAGCAGGCGCTCAATGGGACGGCAGTTTGTACAGCGGCGGCAGTGCCGACCTTAGCTGGGATAATAAATGGGTTTCCGTTGTAAAAAATTACCCTGATAAATGGATATTTGAAGCCGCCATTCCTTTTAAAACTATCCGCTATAAAAAAGGGATTACCCAATGGGGCATCAACTTTAGCAGGCTGGATATTAAGGAAGCTGAAAAGTCAAGCTGGACGCCTGTTCCGCGGCAATTCCCCACGGCTTCACTGGCTTATACCGGTACACTTATCTGGGATGAAGCGCCACCGGAAGCAGGTGCAAACGTCTCTGTAATTCCGTATGTATTAGGCGGACTTACCAAAGATTACGATGCGAAAAAGCCAACCGTTTACAGAAAAGATATTGGTGCTGATGCTAAAATCGCCCTTTCCTCTTCGCTTAATTTGGACCTTACTGTAAACCCCGATTTTAGCCAGGTGGAAGTGGACAAGCAGGTTACCAACCTTGACCGCTATGAATTATTTTTTCCTGAAAAAAGACAATTTTTTTTAGAGAATGCAGACCTGTTTGCCAATTTTGGTTATACCAATATACGGCCATTTTTTTCGCGGCGCATTGGTTTGGGCGTGCCAATTAATTATGGTGCCAGGCTTAGCGGCAGCCTTGATAAAAACTGGCGCATTGGTGTAATGGATATGAAGACAAAAAGCCAGAGTGAAATTGGATTACCATCTCAAAACTTTACGGTGCTTGCTTTGCAGCGGCGCTTATTTGCAAGATCGAACATACGGTTTATGTTTGTAAATAAACAGTCGGTAAATTACCAGCCAGGTAAAGACAGTAGCAAACCTGTATACTCTTTATACAACCGTAACCTGGGTATTGAATACAACCTGGCATCCATCAACAATTCGTTTACCGGAAAAGCCATGATGATAAAATCATTTAGTCCCGGCAAATCATCCGGCGATTTTGTGCATGCGGCCAACCTGCTGTACACCGATAAAAAATGGGTACTTTCATGGCAGCATGAATATGTTGGCAAAAGCTATAATGCAGAAGTAGGCTATGTTCCCCGCAATAATTACATCAAAATAAATCCGCAAATTGGTCATACCTTTTTTCCAAATAGAAAAGGAAAGGTATTAAGCCATGGCCCTTTGCTGAGTTCCACTTATTTCTTCAATAGTAAATTTCACCAAACGGATAATGAAACCTACCTGGATTATAAAATAAGTTTACGCAACCAGGGCGTATTTGATGCCTGGGTAGCTCATGATTATGTTGAACTGTTAAAACGATTTGACCCAACAAATTCAGGAAAAGATTCCCTGGCAACCGGCAGCAAACATAGTTGGGATGCCTGGGGCACTACCTATACATCCAAGCCGCAGAAATTATTTACTTATGCATTTTCTACCCGTTATGGTGGCTATTATGCCAATGGCACCAGGCTCAATCTTACAACGGACCTGGGATACCGTTTTCAGCCTTTTGTAAATATTACTTTAAGCGCCAGTTACAATCATATTAATTTGCCCAGGCCTTGGGGAGTTACCAATTTCTGGCTGGTTGGTCCACGCATTGATGTTACCCTTACCAACACATTTTTCTTTACGGCTTTTGTGCAATACAATAATCAGCAAAAAAATGTAAATGTTAACACAAGGCTGCAATGGCGCTATAAGCCTGCCAGCGATTTTTATATTGTATACACTGATAATTATTACACCGCACCGCTTTTTATCCGCAACCGTGCGCTGGTGCTGAAGTTTACTTACTGGTGGAGTATGTAATTACTAATTAGTAATTAATAATTAATAATTCTGCCTTAGTTTTATTTTATGAAAAGAACAACCCTCCTTCTTATTTTTACGCTTGCACTCACTAGTTCGTTTGCTGCTAAAAAAGAAGCTGATCTGCTGGTATATCATTGTACCATTTATACGGTGGATGCTGCATTCACTAGTGCTGAGGCGATGGTGATCAGCCATGGAAAGATTATTGCAACCGGCAAAAAAACGGAGCTTGAAAAAGAATACAACTGCAAACATAAACTGGATGCACAGGGCAAATTTATTTACCCGGGTTTTATAGATGCACATGCCCATTTTGTTGGCTACGGGTTGAGCCTGCAACAGGTAGACTTAACTGGTACCAACAACTGGAAGGAGGTTATTGAAAGGGTAAAAGCTTTTGCCGCTGAAAATAAAGAAGGCTGGTTAACCGGCCGCGGCTGGGATCAGAATGACTGGCCGGTAAAAGAATTTCCATCCAATGAACAATTGACTGCGTTGTTTCCGGACAGGCCTGTTCTATTGGAAAGGGTTGATGGGCATGGATCTATTGCCAATAAAAAAGCGTTGGAACTTGCCGGCGTAAAAGCCGGTGATGCAATCAATGGTGGTGAAATAGAAGTAAAAAAATCAACAACCGGTGGGGTTGCCACTCAGGAACTCACGGGTATTTTAATTGACAATGCAGTGGAACTGGTAGCATCAAAAATACCTGCTGCTACAGCAACTCAATTTAAAAAAGCATTGCAGGCGGCACAAAAAAATTGCTTTGCCGTTGGATTAACAACCA
>JAYUBR010000147.1:0-8075 GCA_043740775.1 Ferruginibacter sp.
TTACCAAATCAAAATGGGCATCAAAGCAACAATTTAATTTTTCTATAATTAAGCCAGGTGAAGAAAGTTTTTTATTGATGCCATCACAAAGCCGGGTTACCAATCCTTCAACTTTTTAGTAGATTACAAAATACGAACTACCTGCACTCACGTTTCCTTTTCTAAAAACACCTGTTGCCGCATTCAATTCGCCAAATACAATTTGATAGATGCTGCCGGTTTGTTTCATTACAGCAGCGTTGATTGCCTGGATAAATGTTGAGCTAATGGTAATTTTTTGATCAGCTTTTTGTATCACAAACAATAACGCATTGTAATGATCCTGCACCATCAGGCTGTGTAGTAGCGGCTTTCCTGCCGGGGTAACACCTTCATCCAACAAAAGCCTTGTTTCGTTTTCTGTAAGTGTACTACCTTCAATCGTTGTGGAATGGTGGGTAATAGCATACCGGTTAAACTTATCAAAATCCATAATAGCTGATAAATTTAATGATTGAAATTTTGTAATTTATGATATGATAGATTGTTCATCCATTTGTTGAGTAAAATTTACCAACCAAGAAAATAAGATTAACTGATTTTTTCCATCACCAGTTTTTTTACATCGGCCAATGCAATTCTCTCCTGTACCATCGAATCCCTGTAACGAATAGTTACTGTATTGTCTTCCTTAGTCTGGTGATCAATTGTTATACAAAAAGGAGTGCCAATCGCATCCATGCGGCGGTAACGTTTACCGATGGCATCTTTCTCTTCATAAAAACACATAAAGCTGCTTTTGCAATCATCTAGCAGTTGTTTGGCAATTTCAGGCAGGCCATCTTTTTTTAACAAGGGTAATATGGCCAGTTTGGTAGGTGCAATTTTTGCTGGTATGCGCAATACCACACGACTGTCTTCTGTACCATCTTCCTTGGTCCATTTTTCGTTGGCGTATGCAAGACTCATCACTGTAAGAAACAAACGATCCAGGCCAACAGAAGTTTCCAGCACATAGGGAACATAATTGCCATAAGCCTTACCTGTAGCAGGATCAATATCATTATCAAAATATTGAATCTTCTTTTTGCTGTAAGTCTGGTGTTGTGTTAAATCAAAATCAGTTCTTGAATGAATACCTTCCAGCTCTTTCCAACCGAACGGAAATTCAAATTCAATATCCAGGGCAGCATCTGCGTAATGTGCCAATTTTATATGGTCATGAAAACGTAATTTTTCGGCAGGCACGCCAAGGCTTTCGTGCCATTTTTTTCTTTCTTCTTTCCAGAAATTATACCATTCCATTTGTGTGCCGGGGCGGATAAAAAACTGCATCTCCATTTGTTCAAATTCACGCATGCGAAAAATAAACTGTCTTGCAACAATTTCATTTCTGAATGCTTTGCCGGTTTGTGCAATACCAAAAGGTATTTTCATACGGCCTGTTTTTTGCACGTTTAAAAAATTTACAAAAATTCCCTGTGCCGTTTCGGGGCGTAAATACACAATATTTTCATCCGGATTATCAGCCGCCACAGCACCAAATTCTGTTTTAAACATTAAATTGAATTGACGAATATCTGTCCAGTTGCAGGTTTTACTAATAGGACATTTAATGTCATTATCTACTATTAGTTTTTTTAAACTTACATAATCATCTGCTGCCAAAAATTTATCCATTTCTCTTTGTAAATCTTCAGCCTTTTGTTTAACCTCATCTTCAAGCTTTTTGCCGCCTTGTTTCTCATATTCATCCCAAAACCTCTTTGTTCTGTCCTCATTAGACTCTCCAATTTTTGGAGGAAGGGTTTTATTAATTTTAACTTCTAAATCATAGGGTTTCATTTTCAAAACCTGTTCAATATACTGCTCAATTAAATGATCTACCCGGTATCTTTTATTGCTGTCTTTATTATCAATCATCGGGTCGCTGAAATTATCAACATGCCCGCTTGCCTTCCAGGTGGTAGGATGCATAAAGATTGCCGCATCAATGCCTACAATATTATCGTGCAACTGCGTCATGCTTTTCCACCAGTAATCCCGGATATTCTTTTTTAACTGTGCACCATTCTGGCCATAGTCGTACACCGCAGCCAGTCCGTCATAAATTTCTGATGATTGAAAAATATAACCATATTCTTTACAATGAGCAATCAGCTCCGCAAAATTGTTTGATTCGTTTGCCATAATGCCGCAAAGATAATGGGATATAAAAAAACAACTAAAGATTTGAAAATATTGTTTTTTTTGGGTTTATTGATTTTTTTATGGCTCTGAGAAAAAGAATTGAAAAGGCAAGGTGAATCTTGCAAAAAAGTAATGTCCGAAGCTATTTTTATCAGGAATGTTTTATGTTCTTTGGATCAGGCTTTGACTGATTTTCGAGATTAATCTTTGCAGCCAATATTCCTTTGTAAAGCGCATCATTGTCTGTAAGAAATTGCAGCAATCTTTCACCCGGGCTTTTGGCAAGCCAGATTTGCAATTGAATTTCCTGTACATGTTTGGGTGTGTCTGTCATGCTTTTTTTATTGTATCAAAGGTATTTAATTTTAAAGAAGCAATCCATTGATGAATATAGCCCCAGTCTAAATTTTTAATTTTGGTCAATGCTTTAATATCATCTATCTGCAAATTACTTTGTATCTGTTGTATCCATATTATTTTAGAGATGATCAGGTCTTCAGGAGATACCAAATATATTTTCAAATCAAGAAAGCTGATTAATTGCTTTCTTTCAAATTCCGTCAAACGGTAAGGCTCATTTTTTAAAATAATAAAATCGGCCTTGTATCCACTTTGATGATCGATAATGTTAAACATTCCTTTCTTTGTAATAGCATCATTTATTGAATCTTCATTACAATAATATCCTTCTTTAAAATATTCAACCATAGCTTTTACATCTTTGGTCTGCAAATGAACAATAAAATCAAAATCTCTTGTAAACCTCGGCAGTGAATAAATACTCATTGCCACGCTGCCAGAAAGCATGTAAGGAATTTTTTCCTTTTCAAAATAAGCAACTAAAATTTTTAAGAATTCAATCATTGTACGGCTTTTTTACTCAGGCATTTTTATTTCAGTTTGTCATTCTTCAAATGCCTCGTGACATCTCTTAAATTCTTCTTCTCAAAGTTTTTTTGCAAGGCTTTTGTAAGGTCTACACCTGTTTGGTTTGCCAAACAAATCAGTACCCATAACACATCCGCCATTTCATCGCCCAGGTCTTTTCCTTTGTCCGTTTCTTTAAAAGATTGTTCTCCATACTTGCGCACCATCAGCCTGGATAATTCACCAACTTCTTCCATTAAAATGCCAAGGTTGGTAAGCTCGTTAAAATAACGAACTCCAACAGTTTTTATCCATTGGTCAACATCCTGCTGTGCTTGTTCTATTGTCATGTTCTATTGATCATTTCAGTGAATACAAGGGTACGTCCGGATGTAAGGGATTGTAATCTAACTTTTCTGCTGAGGGGATAATAATTAAATCCATCAATTCCATTGGTACCGCTCCTAATAATGGCTCTTCGTTATTTGGCAGTACAAAAGCATCTGTAATACAATCCCTGTCTTTAAATCTTATTTTAACCGGGCCCTCTACTTCTAATGTTTTTTTTGTTCCATCTGCTAATAATACATCCATAGCGTTTCTCTTTCTTAATCCTAATTTACTGCGGATTTCTTCATGGATGGTTAACCGGATTGCCCCTCTGTCAGCCATTATTTTTACGGACATCTTTCGTACTTTATCTATGGTAAGGTATCCTTCTTCACAAAGCGTTTCATCCGCTAAATTTGTGATTTCAACATCTGCATAAACTAATCCCATTGTTATTCTTTTTCTAAAGTTAGTAATATTTTATTACACGAATTTTTAAAGCAATTACACGAATTTTTACTAATTACACGAATTATAAAACAACTCTTTTCCATGTTAATGACCTTTCTCCAAAGTTAATTACCAATGCATGTTTATGTCCTGATATAGAAAGATAGCTGATAGCTTGTGCAATATGGCTATCTACGATTGCGGATGCGGATTTAATTTGTAAAACGATAGAATTAAAAACTACGAAGTCAGCTACATAAGGGCTCTTCAGAATTTTATCTTTGTATTTTACTATAAATTTTTTTCTCTTTCATAAGGAACAATCATTTCCGTAAAATCAATTTGCAAAGCATCTTTATAATTAACCTCTTTTAATCATAGCCCAAGTGTTTTATGAATTTCCCTGCAAATTCCAATAATCCTGAAAGACTCTTCTTTAAAAATTAAAATCAGCCATAGTAAAATAATTTGTGTAAGGTTACAAAATCTTTCTACTCCTTCATAATAAAATCCCAGCTAACTGACAGCAACCGCGAAATGAAAAAATTAGTGTAATAAGTAAAAATCAGTGTAATCATTCCTTCTGCTTCGTATCAATCCAAATCGTAACAGGGCCATCATTCACCAGCGATACTTTCATATCGGCACCAAACACACCGGTAAATATTTTTTTGCCTAAATCATTTTCCAGGTGTACAATCATCTTTTCATAAAAAGGAATGGCAACAACAGACTTACTGGCACGGATATACGAAGGGCGGTTACCTTTTTTGGTATTGGCGTGTAAGGTAAACTGGCTTACCAATAAAATGTCTCCACCCGTTTCTTTGATAGATAAATTAGGCACTTTATCTGCATCATCAAATATACGCAGGTTAACAATTTTATTGCTGAGCCATACAATGTCTTCTGTTGTGTCTGCGTCTTCAATGCCCAGCAGTACCAGCAAACCATTGTCAATACAGGAATGCAGATTTTCATCAATGGTTATGCCCGCTGTGGTTATTCTTTGTATCAATGCTCTCATGCGATAAAGATAGCGACACATTTTGTTTTGCGTTTTCATACCCGACAATCTCACCGGAGATCTATACAGGTAATTCAAACTAAAAAAAACAAAAAAAATCATATTTTTTGCTGATGAAAATCATGAATTAGCTTAAAACCTGCGATGCTAATGCTTCATAAAAATTATACACTTTATTTGTGCACAGGTGTTGATATTTACCCTTTTGTTTCTTCACCAACAACAAATATTTTCGTTATCCGTCATTAACAAATTAATAACCCATCAATATTTTTCATCATTATGTCTGTCCAATCAACCACCAACCCAGGCCTCGCTTTCAGCCGCCAGTTTACCAAAGAGGGTGTATCGCCCTACGATATGTTTGAATACGATTACCGTACTTCAGTTATAAAAAATCCTTCTGGTGAAATTGTTTTTCAAATGGACAATGTGGAAGTGCCGAAACAGTGGAGTCAGATAGCAACCGATATTTTAGCACAAAAATATTTTAGAAAAGCAGGTGTACCGCAGGCAGATGGAAGCACGGGCAGGGAAACCACCATTAAACAGGTGGCTCACCGTATGGCCCACTGCTGGAGGGTTTGGGGCGAACGATACAATTATTTTTCTTCAGACAATGATGCACAAATATTTTATGATGAATTGGTTTACTCTGTTTTAAACCAGGCTTGCGTACCCAACAGTCCACAGTGGTTTAACACAGGGCTGCATGAAGTATATGGCATTACAGGAAAACCACAGGGGCATTACTATGTTGATTCTGTTGATGATAAATTAAAGAAATCGACTTCGGCTTATGAACGCCCTCAACCGCATGCCTGTTTTATTTTAAGTGTGGATGATGACCTGGTAAATGAAGGCGGCATTATGGATCTTTGGGTAAGGGAAGCAAGGATATTTAAATATGGAAGTGGGGTAGGAACCAACTACAGCAGCATTCGTGGTGAAGGTGAAAAACTAAGTGGTGGCGGTACTTCCAGCGGACTGATGAGTTTTTTAAAAATTGGTGACCGTGCAGCAGGAGCCATTAAAAGTGGTGGTACAACACGCCGTGCAGCCAAAATGGTTTGCCTTGATCTGGATCATCCTGAAATTGAAAGTTTTGTAAACTGGAAAGTGGGTGAAGAAGATAAGGTAGCCGCGTTGATTGCAGCAGGTTATCCCAGCGATTATGAAGGCGAAGCATACAAAACAGTGAGCGGGCAAAACAGCAATAATTCTGTTCGTATACCCAACTCATTTTTTAAAGCATTGGATGCTGATGGCGAATGGGAACTGAAAGGCCGGAGCAATGGAAAGGTAATGAAGCGGATAAAAGCCAGGGACCTTTGGAAACAAATAACACATGCCGCCTGGAAATGTGCAGACCCCGGAACACAATATGATACTACCATCAACGAATGGCATACCTGCCCCGAAGGTGGCCCCATAAGAGCGAGTAACCCCTGCAGTGAGTACATGTTTTTAGACAATACCGCCTGCAATTTAGCCTCGGTAAACCTGCGCCGGTTTTTTGAAGAAAGTGATAACAGTTTTGATGTAAAAGGTTTTGAACATACCTGCAGGCTGTGGACCGTAGTGCTGGAAATATCCGTATTGATGGCGCAGTTTCCATCCAAAGAAGTGGCACAATTAAGTTATGACTACAGAACACTCGGATTAGGATATGCCAACTTGGGCAGTATGCTGATGGTTAGTGGTATTCCCTACGACAGTGAGCAAGCAAGCGGCATTGCAGGCGCTATCACCGCAATCATGACGGGGGTTGCTTATACCACTTCTGCAGAGATGGCGGGCTTTTTGGGAGCCTTTGCCCGGTATGAAGAAAATAAAAAACACATGCTGCGTGTAATGCGCAACCACCGTGCTGCAGCTTACGATGCACAGGATGCATACGAAGGAATAGAAATAAAACCACAGGGCATCAATGCAAAATACTGCCCGGATTATTTATTGAAGGCCGCCATTAAAGCATGGGATGATGCCGTGCAACTGGGCGAAAAAAATGGTTATCGCAATGCACAAACAACCGTGATCGCACCAACCGGAACCATTGGCCTGGTAATGGATTGTGATACCACCGGAGTGGAACCTGATTTTGCGTTGGTGAAATTTAAAAAGTTAAGTGGTGGTGGATATTTCAAAATCATCAATCAGAGTGTACCGGCCGCATTGCGCAATTTAAAATACAGTGAAAAACAACTTGAAGAAATTGTAAACTATGCCAAGGGCCATGCAACCCTGAAAGGTTCACCATTCATCAATACACAAACATTGTTGGCGAAGGGTTTTACCAAAGATGAACTGGCAAAAGTAGAAGCGGCATTGGGCAGTGCTTTTGAAATTGGTTTCGTGTTTAACGTATACACATTCGGCGAAGCCACTTTACAACGGCTGGGCTTTACTGCTGCACAATATTATGATTTTGAATGGAGCCTGCTGGAAGCATTGGGCTATACAGATGAACAAATTGAAGCAGCCAATATTTATGTGTGTGGCACCATGACCGTAGAGGGCGCTCCCTATTTAAAGGACGAACATCTGGCTGTATTTGATTGCGCCAATAAATGCGGACAAAAAGGCCAGCGCTTTATTCATGCCCATGGTCATATACGGATGATGGCGGCCGCACAGCCCTTTCTGAGCGGGGCGATTAGTAAAACCATCAACCTTCCCAATGAAGCAACTGTTGAAGAAATTGCAGATTGTTACCGCATGAGCTGGGAACTTGGTTTAAAAGCCAATGCCCTGTACAGGGACGGATCTAAATTATCGCAGCCACTCAGTAATAAATCGGATAAGAAGAAGAAAACAACAGAAACTGAAACTACAGAAGATGCGACTGCTCAGGCAGATACTTCCAGCAATATTGTGGACATGAGTAAACTCACTGTAGATGAGTTATTGGAGGAAGTAAGCAAGCGGATGCAAAGCAGTCCGGATACCGTTTTGAAGGGTAAGCTGGCAAAAATTGTAGAGCGTAAAAAACTACCGGCAAAGCGCAGGGGTTTTACACAAAAAGCAAAAATAAACGGGCAGGCACTATTTCTCCGTACCGGCGAATATGGTGATGGCACTGTAGGAGAAATATTTATTGATATGGCCAAAGAAGGCGCTACTGTTCGCAGTATGCTCAACTGTTTTGCGATCGCCATTTCCATCGGCTTGCAATATGGTGTTCCCCTCGAAGAGTTTGTAGAAAAATTTGTGTTCACCCGTTTTGAACCCT
>JAYUBR010000148.1:0-2427 GCA_043740775.1 Ferruginibacter sp.
AAAGACTGGGGGGTAGATACCGCAAGATTAGGTGTAATGGGTTTTTCTGCCGGAGGCGAATTAGCAGGTTTAGCTGCCATGCATTTTGACGATGCAAAAGTAAATACAACCGATCCGATTGATAAGGAAAGTTGCAGACCGGCATTTCAGGCTTTGATATATCCGGGTAATTCTTTCAGGCTGAATGTTGTAAAAAATGCACCGCCACTATTTATTTTAGGCGGCTATCAGGATAGAAAAGATATTGCTGAAGGCATTGCTATTTTATACAATAAATATAAAGAAGCAGGTGTTTCTGCGGAGCTGCATATTTATGCTAAAGCGGGTCATGGTTTTGGTTTTCGAACTACCAATAAGGGCGCGGTAGCCGGTTGGTTACAACGTTTTTTAGAATGGATGGATGATATGGAATTCTTAAATAAAGTAGTATGAAAAAATTATCAATAGCTGAAAAGAAACAGTTGTCAGCTCAAAATAAATGCTTATTGTTATTGTGCATCAGTCTATTTTTATCTATTACCATTGAAGTTGTAAATGCACAAACAGTGTCTAACAAAACTATAAAAAATGGTAAAATAGTAAAGAAAAAAAACATCGGCAAAATGCTGGGTGCTGATATTTCTTTTCTTCCTGAATTAGAATATAAAGGAATAAAGTTTAATGATAACGGACAAGAAAAAGATGCATTGCAGATCTTAATAAATCATAAAATAAATTATATCAGGCTGCGTATTTTTAATAACCCTGCTGCCGATAGTGGCTATTCGCCCAAACTTGGATTTTGCGATTTAGAACATACCAAAGCAATGGCTAAAAGGGTTAAAGCTGCCGGTATGAAATTGCTGCTGGATTTTCACTACAGCGATACCTGGGCCGACCCCGGTAAACAATTTAAACCCTTAGCCTGGGAAGGATTGAATTTTACCCAACTTAAAGCAGCCATAAATAAATACACAAAAGAGGTGTTACTAGCTTTAAAAAATCAGGGTACCCTTCCCGATATGGTACAGGTGGGTAATGAAATAAATCATGGAATGATCTGGCCGGAAGGCAGTTCCAAAAATATGGATACACTTAGCCAATTTTTAAAAGCCGGAATTGCCGGGGTAAATGAAGTGGATCCTTCTATTAATATAATGCTGCATATTGCATGCGGCGGACAAAATAAAGAATCCAGATATTTTTTAGATTATATGCTTTCTCATGGAGTTACATTCGATATTATCGGCCAATCTTATTATCCGAAATGGCATGGAACCCTTGATAGTTTAAAAGATAATTTAACTGATTTAGCCAAGCGATATGAACAGGATATAATTGTGGTAGAATATACCGAGCACAAAACGGAAGTGAATGACATTACCTTTAATCTTCCCGATAATAAAGGAAAAGTACCTGCATTTGGGAACCGTTAAGTACCTGGGAATACTTTGTAGAAAAAAACGGTAAGACCAATAAACTAATCCTTATTTACAATCAACTTGCAAAAAAATACCATATCAAATAACACTAAAAATGAAGCCGAAATTACTGTTTATAAAAGCTGCCACCTTTGTATTACTTGCCTTCTTTTTATTAAATGCTGCTGCACAGCAAAAGAAAAATTTTAATAAGAATTGGGAATTTTTTAAAGATAAGGATACTGTTTTCTCATTTTATTTAACCTTGAGAAACAGCCCGATAAAATGGGATAAAATTTCATTGCCTCATACTGCCAATTTTGAACCCATCGAAAAAATAAACCAGCAATGGCAGGGCATTTGTTTTTATAGAAAATTCTTTTCCATCCCTGCAGGCGATAAAGGAAAACATATTGCGGTACAGTTTGATGCCGCTATGCAGGAAGCCGATGTTTACCTGAACGGTAAGCACATATTTAACCACAAAGGTGGTTACCTGCCTTTTTATATTGATATTTCAACTGCAGTAAAATTCGGTGCAGAAAATAGTTTGGTGGTAAAATTAGATAACCGCGATAACCCATTATTTGCACCGGGCAAACCTATTAAAGATCTTGACTTTAATTATTATAGCGGCATTTACCGCAATTCCTGGTTGATTGTAAAAGAAAAATTATACATTACTAATGCAGTAGCTGCCAATACTAAAGCAGGTGGTGGCTTACTTATACGGTACGAAAATATAACGGATAAATCTGCTAAAATAGTTGTACAAACGCAGGTTCAAAATGATTTTAGTACCACTGAAAATGCACAGATCAAATTAATATTAAAAGATAAAACGGGCAAAATTGTAGCGCAGTCCACCTCAAAAAATGAAATAGTTAAAAATGGAAATGCAACAACTATTTCGCAAATTATGGTGGTATTGAATCCATCATTATGGTCGCCTGCTACTCCTTACTTGTACAATCTTTCTGTTGATCTTTTACAAAATGGAAAAGTGGTAGATAACGATCAGGTAAAA
>JAYUBR010000149.1:0-2426 GCA_043740775.1 Ferruginibacter sp.
GGTAGCTTCAAAAAAATCTACCAGTAATTTATCCCCGCAGATAACCTGTGCATCATAAACAGGTAAATTAAATACTGTAGTATATTTTTTTTCCAGCTCTTCGGGCAGGGAAGGCAACGATGCTTTTATCTGGTTTAAAAATTCGTCACTGATATTAAAAGGGGTAAGATCCGGATCGGCAAAATAACGGTAGTCATCTGCCTCTTCTTTGCTGCGTAAAGAGAAAGTTGTGTTGTTATCCGCATCATAACTTCTTGTTTGCTGCAATACCTTTTCACTCTTTTCTACAATATCAATCAGCCGGTCCACTTCCACATCAATGGCACGTTTTACATTGCGGATGCTGTTTAAATTTTTTACTTCTACCCTTGTACCCAATGCAGTTTCACCTTTTAACCGGATAGAAATATTGGCGTCGCAACGCATGCTGCCTTCTTCCATGTTACCATCGCAGATGTTAAGCCAGCGCACCAGCCTGCGCAATTCTGTTACATATGCAAAGGCTTCTTCACTGCTGTGCAAATCGGGTTCGCTTACAATTTCAAGTAGCGGTACACCAGCACGGTTTAAATCTATTGCTGTGTACAGTTCATCCACATCATGCAAACTTTTTCCTGCATCTTCTTCCATATGTATGCGGTTGAGTCTTATGTGCCGTTCTGTATTATCTACCTTAATTCTTACGGTTCCGTTTTTACAGATAGGCGTTGTATGCTGGCTTACCTGGTAGCCCTTTGGCAGATCAGGATAAAAATAATTTTTACGGGCAAAATAATTTTGTTGTTCTATGTCGCAATGCAAGGCAAGGCCGAGTTTTACCGCATATTCAATGGCCTGTTTGTTCATCATAGGCAGTGTGCCGGGGTGAGCCAGTGTTATTGGACTGATATGGGTATTAGGTGAGGCACCAAATGCAGCACTGTCACCACAAAATAATTTGCTTTTGGTGAGCAACTGCGCATGTACTTCAAGGCCAATTACTACCTGGTATTTATCATTTTTTATCACGTTTGCAAATGTACAAAGAAGTTTGCGCCCAGCTATTGCGGAGTAGCAGAACTTTTGTCAATGCCTGCAATGTAAAATTAAAAAAATGAATATTTTAAATGCGGCATGTATTTGCCGCACACAAAAAAGCCATCCGTAAATAATGTGCTGTTTACGGATGGCGGTTGGTTATTATGGTCGTTTTTACAGAGTGGCGGTTTTCAATTTTTTGGGGATTTTGATGTCAAAATTCATTTCAGTGCCGTTTCTTTTACCTTTGATAGTGTAAGCATGTTTGTCTGCAACTTCCTGCAATTGTTCCCTTGCATCATCTGTGTTGCCGATTTTATTTCCGTTTATTTCCGTGATGATATCATCTTTTTTTAAGCCGGCTTTTTGCGCAGCAGACGAATCTTCCACATCAATTATTTTTACATTACCACCCTCTTCTGTATCCTGAATTTTTAAACCTAATTTTTTCTGGCGTGGAAAGAAACCACCCAAAAGTTCTTCGTTAGGGCCAAACTCAAAGTTTCCATTTCCATCCATATTAAAATTTTCTTTCAGCATATCTCCATTGGGCATGGGCCTTATCTTCATACCTGGACTTTTAAAAGAGTGTACCATTGGATTGGAATTATTGTATTTAAAAACCTTGTTCCTTTCTTCTATCCTGTCGCCCAGTACTGCTTTTACATCTTTTTTCTTGCCGTCTCTTTTATACAATATTTTTATTTCTTCCCTGGGCTTTTTATCTGCTATTATGCCAGCTAAGCCTTCTGCATCTGTAACCTGATCGTCACCAATTTTTGTAATAATGTCATCTTTTTTTAACCCTGCTTTTTCAGCAGCGCTTCCTTTTGCAACCTCAACAATTTTAGTGCCGTCAGTAGTTTTTTCGGTGGTAACACCAAGGAAAGGTTTATGAGAATTTTCATTTCGGGAAAAGTCTCTTAAGCGGTCAAGGCCGGCTATTTCAGGTATCCCGTCCGGGCCCTCAAAATTAAAAGTCAAGTCGCTCCCGTTTCCATCGCGGATAATCATTTTTCTTTTGTCAATTGTTACCTGGTCATTTATGAATTCAGACAATGGCTTGCCGTTAATGATAACATTGTCTCCATCAATCTCCAGGTTTAATTTGATTGCTTTATCGCCCTTACTGCGAATGATCAGTTCCCGTTGTTGTTTCCTGTCCTGTTGTTCTTTTTGTTCCTTTAGTTCTTTATTCTCTGCATTTTCTTTTCGTTCCTGTTGTTCAGTTTGGGCAATAGCAGTAAAAGAAAAGCTGATGCAACTTAATGCCAGTGCGGTAAAAATTATTTTTTTCATGTTGGTTGATTTAATATACGAAATGTTTAGTAGTTCAAATGTAGATAGAATTTTTTAATTACGAATATTTTCGCAGATTATTTATTTGCTTTAACAAAATTTTTTAATTG
>JAYUBR010000150.1:0-8062 GCA_043740775.1 Ferruginibacter sp.
GTTTCGCTTTACATATTAACCTGCTGTCGGGGATGTGTTAGTTATAATTTATGATACCCTTAAGAGCTGTATCATTCAAGAGGTTGATGTATGTTTCAACTGCACTGTGTGCAGTTCCCGAAAAATTATCAACCTCCAAAACTTCAAAATTAAATCGTCAAATTTGTCAATGATTTTATCAATATCCGTAATGATACTTTCTTTCAGTGTCGTAAAAAGCCCAAATACTCCACCAAAATGTATCCAAGGAATATTTCCAGCAATGGATTCTAAACTTCCTGCTTCAGGAATATTTGTGATTGGCTCATTAAACTTCGCTTGTAAAGTTTCTTTTATAGTAGTTGCCGCATTTGCATTAAGTGCTTTGAGCACTTTGTAGCATTCATCAATTAATTCCTTTTGGTCAATAACTGCATCTTCCAAAAGTTCTTCATTGATTTGTGGCACTAAAATATTTTCATCATTTTTTAGAAAGGAGAGCAACACTTCATTCAACCCAACGGAGTGAACTTCTTCATCACAAATTTTTCCATTTTCATTTCGGTTTTTGTTTCGAAGTATTGACCAAGTGTTTACTTTGTTAATAGCTTTGATTATCTCTAACTGCCAAATAAAAAGCGGGGCTTTTATAATTTTTTTGGGGTCTTGTCTTGAGGGCTTAATTAAGATAGGGAAACCAAAACCGAAAGTCTTTATTCCATGTTCTTTGTAATTGTCCTCGTTTTCTATATTAAGAGAGTTCAATCATTTTGATAAAAGTCCAAGCTGTTTTTGTTCGTCGTATTGAAGGGAACTCAAATCAATTCCGTCAAACGAAATTTTAAAGTCAAAGCAAGGCTGAGTTAAAAGCTGTGTAAGAAATTTTTCTGCAAAGTCAGGTCTGATGTAATTGAGGTTTGCAAAATCAAGGCGTGTCGCAGACCTGCCAGGAGTGCATTTAAATGAATTGATCTTATGTTGCCACCTTTAGGTTTGTCTCTGAGAGCTTTTTAGAAATATTAAGTCTGTCATACATGAATCTGAAAGATACTGTAAATATTAAAACCAACTGCTTATATGGCTACTGTAACCAACAACAATCCGGTTCACCGCCGGTTCTTTCCATTTCATTGAGGGACCACAGCTTTTCTCCGCCAGCTGGCGGATACAGCCTTGCTTGTACTTTAGCCCATTCAACACCTTTATTGCGGTTCATGCTTTTCTCAAAACGGGCCTTTAATGCGCTGAGTAGTGCTTCACATTGTTCTGGTGACAATTCCTTTTTATTTCTGCTTGTCATACAGTGTTATTTTAATTTCCTTACGATGTCATGCAATTGGTTATGTGCCATATCAGGCTTAGCTGTCGTTCAGCCTTGCAGCCAACGGGAGTTTGTGAAAAAAGCATTGTTGCATATTAAATATACATACAATGTGAATAGGTAAAACGGTGCATAATTTTTGTTACAAAAGGCATGCAATTTATACAAGGCAATAACGGTCATCAAACCTGTTTCGCCACGCTGGATTTTAGGGTAGCACCGGACAATCCGGCAATACTAATGTATGCCAGTTTGTGACCCTTTTTGTTGATGTATCCGGTTTTATGTAACCGATGAGGTTAAGGCATGAAGGCAAAAAAGAAAGCAGAGACCGCCGCTTTGTAAAAACAAATAAAACATACATCCCCTCCATAGCAGCGATCCCTTCATGCGCAAGCTCCAGATTGGGGCCGTACCTACGGCATGCAAATCCGTGGTGGTTGATTTCTACAAAGTGTTAACCCTGATGGGGTAAATGTAGTTTAGTTTTTAGTGTGCTTTTGAACTTGCCTGCGTTTGATTAACCCAGGTAAAACTAACCGCTGGCAGAAATGATTATCAGGATAAAAATATCGCCACAAAAAAAATAATTTCACTTTCATGACGGTACATGACAGTTGCAATACCTTGTTCCCTTATTTTTACACCGATTGTTTACAGCCATATTAAAATAAATTTCACATGCAGGTTATTCTCGGGGTTATTTTTCACTTCATTGGCGGTTTTGCTTCCGGTAGTTTTTACATGCCTTATAAAAAGGTTAAAGGCTGGAGTTGGGAAAGCTTCTGGATCGTAGGAGGTATATTCTCCTGGTTGATTGTGCCGCCATTGGCTGCTTATTTAACCATTCCAGGTTTTGCAGATATTATCCGGCAGGCCAATCCGTCTACACTTGGCATTACTTACTTGTTTGGCGTGTTGTGGGGTATTGGCGGATTGACTTATGGCCTGGGCGTGCGCTATCTTGGTGTTTCGCTGGGCAGTAGTATCATCCTCGGGTTATGCATGGTATTCGGCGCCGTAATACCATCCATCTACTATAATATTTTTCCAAAAGAAGGCAAAGATACTTTCTCAATGCTGGGTGGTTCCAGTTGGGGGCTTACGGTGATGGCGGGCCTTGCCTTGTGTATAGTAGGCATCATCATTTGTGGCAAGGCTGGTGTAATGAAAGAAAGACAATTGAGCAGTGCTGCACCCGATCCGCATGGCACAACCGTAAAGACAGAATATAAGTTTGCGCTGGGTATGTTTGTGTCCATTGTATCGGGTGTGTTGAGCGCCTGTTTTAATTTTGGTTTGGAGGCAGGAAAGCCGTTGGCTGATTTGGCCAATGAAATATGGAAAGCAGCCCATCCGGCGCAGGGTAATTTTTTATACCAGAATAATGTAACCTATGTGGTAGTGCTGTGGGGGGGATTGACCACCAACCTTATCTGGTGTATGATTTTAAATGCCCGCAACAAAACATTTGGTGATTATAGCAATAAGAAAACGCCTTTGCTGTCAAACTATATTTTTTCAGCATTGGCCGGTACCACCTGGTTTTTGCAATTCTTTTTCTATGGCATGGGCGAAAGCAAACTGGGCAACGGCCCCAGCTCGTGGATACTGCATATGGCGTTCATTATCCTTACCGCAAACATGTGGGGACTGGTATTGAAAGAATGGAAAGGCGTTAATAAGAAAACAAGCACCACGATTGTTATCGGCATTCTAATCATTATACTATCTGTATTGGTGGTGGGTTATGGTAATTCACTCAAATAAATTTTATCAAATTATTTAAAACAGACATTATGTCGACTATTGAAACAACAAAATTTAAACATGTAAGCTACCTGTGGGATGATGCCAAAGCGGCTGAACTGGCCGGCGATGAAGTAGCCTTACTGGTATATCGTTCTAATTTATTAGGGGCAGATTTAAGGCTCACCAACTATGGCGGCGGCAACACTTCCTGCAAAGCAATGGCCAAAGATCCGTTGACGGGAAAAGATACGGAAGTAATGTGGGTAAAGGGTAGTGGCGGCGACCTTGGCACTATGAAACGCAATGGCCTTGCGGCATTGCACATGGACAGGTTACTTAATCTAAAAAATATTTATCGTGGTATTGAACATGAAGATGAGATGGTAGAATTGTTCAATCATTGCATTTACGACCTGGCATCGAAAGCTCCGTCCATTGATACTGCGCTACATGGATTTCTTCCATTCAAACACATAGATCATTTGCATCCTGATGCGGCTATTGCAATAGCCGCAGCAAAAGATGGCAAGAAAATTACGCAGGAATTATTCGGTGGTAAAATAGGCTGGGTAAAATGGCAAAAGCCTGGTTTTGATTTGGGCTTGTTATTGAAAGAATGTCTGGATGAAAACCCAGGCATCCGTGGCATTATGCTGGGCTCTCATGGTTTATTTACCTGGGGCGATACGGCGTATGAAAGTTATATGAATACGCTGGAAGTGATTGAAACCTGCGCCCAATACCTGGAAGACAATTACAGCAAAAAAGGTCCCATCTTCAGCGGACAAAAAATTGAGTCACTGCCAAAAGAAGAAAGGCTTGCAAAAGCTGCAGCATTGGCACCCATATTAAGAGGATTCTGTTCTTCGCAAACCAAGATGATTGGTCATTTTACAGATGATGACCGGGTATTACAATTTATCAACTCCAACGATCTGGATCGGTTAGCGCCATTGGGTACCAGTTGCCCTGATCATTTTTTAAGAACAAAAATTTCGCCGCTGGTATTGAATTTATCAACTGGTGAAAACGTGAACGATACTGCGGCCATCAAAGAAAAAATTGCACCGTTGTTTGAAGCCTACAGAAAGATGTATGTAGATTATTACAACACCTGCAAACATCCCAATAGTCCTGCTGTAAGGGATGCCAACCCGGTGATTATTTTATACCCCGGCGTGGGCATGTTTAGTTTCGCAAAAGACAAACAAACCACCAGGGTAGCATCTGAATTTTATACCAATGCCATCAACGTAATGCGTGGGGCCGAGGCCGTTAGTGAGTACACATCGCTGCCAAGGCAGGAAGCATTCAATATAGAATACTGGTTGCTGGAAGAAGCCAAACTGCAGCGCATGCCCAAGCCAAAAGCATTGACCGGCCGAATTGCCCTGGTAACCGGAAGTGCCGGTGGTATTGGAAAAGCCATCGCCAAAAAATTTGCAGCCGAAGGCGCCTGTGTAATTATCAACGACATCAATGAAGAGCGTTTGCAAACAGCCATGGGAGAATTTAAACAATTATTCGGCAGAGATACTGCAGCTTCTACCTTGCTGGATGTAACCAACAATGCCACCATTGAAAAAGCATTTGCAGCAACAGCATTGGCATTTGGCGGCGTGGATATCATCGTAAACAATGCAGGTATCAGCATCTCCAAATCCATTACGGATCACAGCATTGAAGACTGGGATAGGCTGTATGATATTTTAGTTAAAGGCGAATTTCTCGTATCGAAAGCGGGTGTAGAAATAATGCGCAAACAAGCCATTGGTGGCGATATTGTAAACATCGTTTCAAAAAATGCTGTCGTGGCCGGGCCTAACAATGCGGGCTATGGTTCTGCAAAAGCAGCACAGGCCCATCTTACAAGATTGTTGGCTGCGGAGCTGGGTGGAGATAAAATAAGAGTAAATTCGGTGAACCCCGATGCGGTTATTGCAGACAGTAATATCTGGGCCGGTGGATGGGCAGAGGGTCGTGCAAAAGCGTATGGCATAACGGTAGCAGAATTACCGGTTTATTATGCCAAACGCACGCTGCTGAATGAAACCATTTTACCGGATGATATTGCCAATGCCTGTTTTGCATTTGTAGGCGGACTGTTGAATAAATCAACCGGCAATGCTTTGAATGTAGATGGAGGTGTGGCTGTTGGGTTTTTGCGCTAGCCCACCTGAACCACTAAGCCGCTAAGGCACAAAGAAACACAAAGCTTAGTGTATCTTACTGCCTCCGTGCCTTAGTGGTTCAAAAAAAGTGCCTGACAAAAGAAAATAATTTTATCTATGCAACGTGTAGCATTCAAAATGAAACTCTTTAAAGGTTGCGAAGCCGAGTATAAAAAGCGCCACGAAGTGTTGTGGCCGGAGCTGGAAGTTTTGTTGAAAGGTAGTGGTGTAAAAGACTATTCTATTTTTTTAGATGAAGAAACCAATGCATTGATTGGCTATCTTACCATTGAAGATAAAACCAAATTGGATGCCTTACCCGATGAACCGGTGATGAAAAAATGGTGGGCTTACATGAAAGATATCATGGAAACAAATGAAGATAATTCGCCCCTGAGTGTTAGTTTGAAGGAGGTGTTTTACTTGCAGTAAATTTGAACCACGAAGACATTAAGGCACAAAGAAACACTAAGGAATATGTATAACAAACTTTCCGATAAAGAAGAATATTTGGCAAAGCAAATTGTTGATAAAGCTATCCGGGTTCATAAAGAATTTGGGCCTGGATTATTGGAAAGTGTCTATGAAAAGTGCTTCTATTACGAGTTGGGAAATAGAAATATAATGTATCAAAAGCAAAAGAAGTACCGGTCATTTATCAAACCTTGATTATTGATGAAGGTTTGCGATTGGATTTATTGGTAGAAGATTTAATAATAGTAGAATTTAAAGCGCAGGAAAATTACCATCCGGTTTGGGAAGCGCAATTATTAAGCTATCTTAAGCTTACGGGTAAGCGTTTAGGTTTCATAATTAATTTTCATGTGCCCTTAATGAAAGATGGAATAAAAAGAATGATACTTTAAACTTTGTCCTGCTTAGCGACTTTGCGTCTTAGTGGTTCAAAAAAACTTAGTGCCTTTATGTCTTAGCGGTTCAAAAAAAACTTAGTGTCACTTAATGCCTTTATGCCTTAGTGGTTCAAAAATAAACGATATGCAAATGGAAAAATTTAAAATCGAAGAACACAATCAGTCGCTGCAAAAAGATCACAAGCGCAGGTTTGATTTTATTGCCGCAGATGTAAACAATGTAGAAGCAATCATCGAAAAGCTGATCGCCTTTCAGTTAGCCATTCCAAGCTGGGCACTGGGTACAGGCGGTACCCGCTTTGGTCGTTTTCCAGGCGGTGGCGAACCCCGTAACCTCGAAGAAAAGATTGAAGACATCGGATTGCTTCATGCGCTCAACCAATCCAGTGGTGCCATTTCTTTGCACATTCCCTGGGATATTCCTGAGAATGCAACTCATATAAAAGCATTGGCCGCACAGCATGGATTAAAGTTCGATGCCATGAACTCCAACACATTTCAGGACCAGTCCGGCCAACAGTTAAGTTACAAATTTGGCTCGCTTCAAAATGTAAACAAAGCCATTCGTCAACAATCCATCGAACACAATATTGAAGTAATAAAATATGGCATCGAACTGGGCTCTGAATCATTGACCGTTTGGCTAAGTGATGGCAGCTGTTTTCCCGGCCAATTAAATTTCAGAACTGCTTTTCAAAACACGCTGCAAAGCCTGGAAGAAATTTACGCGGCCTTACCCGCCGACTGGAAAATGTTTTTAGAATATAAAGCGTTCGAACCCAATTTCTATTCTACCACCGTAGGCGATTGGGGCCAATCATTTACTTACGTAAATAAACTGGGACCAAAAGCATTTACCCTGGTAGATCTGGGCCATCACTTACCTAATGCCAACATCGAACAAATTGTTTCACTGTTGCTGATGGAAGGAAAATTGGGCGGCTTCCATTTCAATGATTCAAAATATGGAGATGATGATTTAACCGTAGGTAGTATCAAACCGTATCAATTGTTTTTAATTTTTAATGAACTGGTAGAAGGGATGGATGCCAAAGGCATGAACCACGCCAATGGTATCGGCTGGATGATTGATGCATCGCACAATGTAAAGGATCCGCTGGAAGATTTGTTGCAATCGGTAGAAGCCATCATGATTACTTACGCACAGGCATTGCTAATTGACAGAACAAAATTGCAGGCTGCTCAAAACAACAATGATGTAGTAACAGCACAGGAAATATTGCAGCAGGCCTTTCGCACCGATACCCGTGCGCTGGTTGCCGAAGCCAGGCTAAAAGCTGGTGCAGCATTGAATCCGCTGGCTGTGTACAGAAATGAAAAAGTAAGAGAAGGACTAATTAAACAAAGAGGTGCGAAGACGGTAGCGACAGGGTTGTAGATAGCTTTTTTGTTTTTAGTTTATAGGTTTCGGTTACAGAAAAGCAGGCAGAAGGTATTTTTGTGGGATAAATATAGCCAATTAAAAAGTGTTGTAGCACGCAGGTGGCATTGGTCTTTATAACTGCTATTGCTAACATAGCCGTTAATTAAGCTCAGTGCAGAGCCATAGGCTTGATTCTATTTTGTAACAACGGATTTTAATCCGTTGACCAAAAATCATTTCATCCGAGTGCTGTAGGCACGGCACATTTTATGGTTAATTTTTACATGGACCGAGCCTATGGCTCTCATTTATATTTTATGGTTTAGTCAACGGATTAAAATCCGTTGTTACAATATCTATTGGGCCTACGGCTCTGCATTTGAGAATGTAAAATAATTAAGCTTACGCTTTACTCCGGTCAATTCATTGGCTGGAGTAAATATTAACCCAACCTGAATGCTTCTTTATCTAAAATTGATCTAACAAAAAAATGAACAACACTCCCGTCATAGCCATCTTCGATATCGGTAAAACCAATAAAAAGTTATTGTTGTTTGATGAGCAGTATAAACTGGTGCAGGAG
>JAYUBR010000151.1:0-2424 GCA_043740775.1 Ferruginibacter sp.
AGGCTATTATTATGTACGTTTTGAAAATGATTTGAAAGCCGAAAGCCAGATTTTGATCAATAAAATTAACCGGGCAGACCTGACAGATTTTAGCGGACCAGCATTGGAGAAATTAGATAAATTACTGCCAGCATTGACTAAACTGGATGAAATAAAAGACGAAGAAAAAATTGCCAAACTGCATGATGAAATAAAAGAAGTTGCCCGGAACAACACCAAAGTAATTGCCGAAGCCAAACAAATGTTGCTGGAATGGGAAGAAGGAAAACCTGAAGTAATTGAGTTATGGAAGAAAATGAATGGCTGGGTATACGAAGGTTTTGATATTACGTACAAGCGCATTGGCAGCGACTTTGACAAGACATATTATGAAAGCAATACGTACCTGTTAGGAAAATATATTGTACAGCAAGGCCTTGATAAAAAAGTATTTTTAAAAAAAGAAGATGGCAGCATCTGGATAGATTTAACCGCCGACGGATTAGATGAAAAACTGGTACAACGAAAGGATGGAACTTCGGTTTACATTACCCAGGATATTGGCCTTGCCTTACAGAAATACGAAGAATTTAACATTGACAGCAGCATTTATGTAATTGGCAACGAGCAAAACTACCACATGAAAGTGTTACAGTTGATCTGCAAAAAACTGGGTATGCCCAATGCGGATAATATTGTTCATTTAAGTTATGGCATGGTTGAATTAACAACCGGAAAAATGAAAAGCCGGGAAGGAACCGTGGTAGATGCAGATGATTTAGTAGATGAAATGATTGCTACATCGCAACGGCATACAGAAGAACTGGGTAAGGTAAAAGACTTTACAGAAGCCGAATTGAAAGACCTGTATGATACCATCGGCCTGGGTGCTATGAAATTCTATTTGCTAAGGGTTGATCCTAAAAAAACAATGGTATTTAACCCGGAAGAAAGCATCGACTTTCATGGGTTTACAGGGCCTTTTGTGCAATACACTCATGCAAGAATAAAAAGCATTTTACGCAAAGAGCCGTTAATTAACCAGGAGTCGTTAGACGAAACTGATCTTTTAAAATTAGAGAAAGAAGTAATTGTAATGCTGGAACAATATCCTGATGCCATTGAGCAAGCCTGTTTTGAACACAATCCATCTGTGATAGCCATGTATGTTTTCAACCTTGCAAAAACATTTAACTCATTTTATGTTGAGCATTCCATTGCCAATGCAGAAACCCATGCAAAAAAACAACTGCGTTTAGAGTTAGCCGTTATGACAGCCAACGCATTGAAAAGCGGGATGGAATTGTTGGGCATTCGTGTGCCTGAAAGAATGTAGACATGGATTTTGGTGGATTGATGTTGATAAAACGGATTGAATTTTTGATTGTAAAAATCAGTTCCAATCAGTGTCATCAGCGCTTGTATTACGACAACATTTTTTGCAACCCTTCTCTAAAACTTACAGGGTCATAGCCTAATACTTCTTTTGCTTTATCAATTATAAACCCTGTAGTGGCGGGCCTTTTGGCTGGTTGTGTAAAAACAGAAGCGTCTACTTTTTCGATGAGTGTTTTATCAAGGTGCAGGTAATCTGCAGTTGCTATCGCCATATCGTAAGGGCTTAAAAAATCTTTTCCAGAAATATGAAAGAGGCCGGTTGCTTTTTTTTCTGCTATTAACACAATTCCTTTTGCCAGGTCTTCAATGTACGTGGGCGTGCGCCATTGGTCGCTTACTACTTTTATCTTTTTGCCAGCTTCCAGGTTTTCTTTTACCCAGCTTACAATATTGCTTCGGGTACCAAATAAAATATTACCATACAGCAAACAAGTTCTTACAATGGCATAGGGCAAACCGCTTTCGGATACTGCTTTTTCGGCGGCCACTTTTGTGCTGCCATAATAACTTACCGGGTTCACGTCATCCGTTTCCCTATATGGCCCGTGTATGCCATCAAAAACAAAATCGGTACTCACAAAAACCATGAAGGCATTTATTTTTTTTGCCGCATCCACTAAAAAACGGGTGGCAGTAACATTTATCTCCCAGGCTTTTATGGGTTGCTGCTCACATTCATCTACCTGTGTTAATGCAGCGCAATGAATAATGATATCAGGCGCTAATTTTTCCATCATCAAATTAACCGCCATGCCATCCGTAATGTCGAGCGAATAATAATGAATGCGGTTATCCTGTATCACCTGGCGTGGTTCTCTTTTGCTGGTAGCCTGCACTTCATGCTTAGTGGCGTTCAGTATTAACTTTACAAGGTGTTGACCCAATAAACCGTTGGCTCCTGTAATTAAAATTTTCATTATAGTTGTGGGGTTACACCCATATTGTAAAAAATGAAAGAATATATATCTGCAATAGTTTCAATATTTTTTTTGGTATTGCTGGCACCATGCCCGCTATTGGTATCAATCCGAATCAATACAGGGTTGC
>JAYUBR010000152.1:0-8051 GCA_043740775.1 Ferruginibacter sp.
TATTTAAACTGTCATATATGTAATCCCAGTCAGCGAAGTATTGTACATCAGAATAAGAAGAGGTGGCATCAATATAAGAATTCCCCTTCCAGGAATAGCCATTTTTAAAAGGAACTTTTAATTTTAAAAAACGAAAATTATTTTCAATGAATTCAAAAGAACTGCCTGTATTAATTGCCAGGAAAGTATTGTCTGCTACCCATTCATCTGTTGCATTTTTTCGGATAAATCTTCTGATAGTAAATGCTTTTCTTCCAAGGTTGTCGGTGGTGGTATCTTGTACCAGGTGCTTTACCTGGTAAGTAATAACAGTATCGTTTGGATTTATATTATCTGCAAAAATCAGCGAGTCTAACTGGTAAGTGATGTACTTTCCAACTTCCAGCGGAGCATAGTCACTGATAGCATCTGTTTTAAATTCTTCTTCTGTTTTTTTACAGGCGCTAAAAATGATTGCTACTGCCAAACCGGCTAATAAAATATTTCTTTTCATAAAACAGAAAGTTATTAAAATCAGACCCTGATTTTATGCAAAAGGCTGCTCACTCCGTTGAATAATACCGCCTCCAACCACATCATCCCCTTCATAAAAAACGGCACTTTGTCCCGGAGTAATACCTTTTACGTCTTCGTAGAAACGAACATTTACACCATTTTGGTATGTGTGCAGGTTACTAATTGCACCTTTATCTTTATAACGTATTTTGGTGAGCACTTCCATTCCTTCCGTTATACCATCATATTTTATCCAGTTTATTTTTGCCACTCTCATTTCATTGCCCTTTAAATCATCTTCTTCGCCCAGTACAATGGTATTGGTGCCTGGGTCAATGGCGGTTACAAAAGCCGGTTTACCCAGGGCAATATCCAATCCCTTTCTTTGACCTATTGTATAAAACGGGTAGCCCTTATGCTGCCCCAAAATTTTGCCTGATTTATCAGTAAAATTGCCACCATTTACTTTTTCTTCCAGCCCGGTTACATTGCGTTTTAAAAAGCCGCGGTAATCATTATCGGGTACAAAGCAAATTTCGTAACTCTCTGCTTTTTTTGCCAGCTCAGGGTAGCCAAAATCATGTGCCATCTGGCGGATAGCCGTTTTATGGTATGTGCCCAACGGCAAAAGTGTACGGCTCAGTAAATCCTGCTGAAGCCCCCATAAAACATAACTCTGGTCTTTGGTTTCATCAATGCCTTTGCGGATAAAATACCTTCCATTGGCATGTTGGTGTATTTGTGCATAATGGCCTGTAGCAATAAAATCGCAGCCCAACGCATCAGCTCTTTTTAATAAAGCACGCCACTTAATATGGGTATTGCACATTACGCAAGGGTTAGGGGTGCGGCCTGCCATGTATTCTTCTACAAAATTATCAATCACAAAATCGCCAAACTCTTCCCGGATGTCTAATATAAAATGTGGAAAGCCATGCTGTACTGCTGCCTGCCGGGCATCGTTAAAACTATCCAGGTTGCAGCAACCGGTTTCTTTTTTGCCGGTTGTACCTACGCTGGTGGCGTAATCCCAGGTTTTCATGGTAATGCCTACTACATCATATCCTTCCTTGTGCAGCATCAATGCTGCAACTGTGCTGTCTATACCGCCACTCATGGCCATCAAAACTTTACCTTTTTTACTCATATCGAAATTCTTCGATGCAAAGATACGTCATAGAGTATAAAAACGATTTTGCAAAGTTTGGTAAATCTTGTCATCTTAATTCCTCAATTTGAGCAATTGAAATCTCTTTTAATTGATTTTAATTTGTTTATAACCCAGATAATTAAAATTCCTTTCTTCATAAAAAGGGGGCACCCTATTTGGAATTAATAGAAATATAATTAAAAAAATATTTTTATGAAAAACAATACTATAATTTTAGCAATACTTGCATCAGGAGTTTTTTCTGGCTGTAATGTGAAGAGGGCGGATACCGGAAATAATGTTATTGTGGTACTGATAGTTCCATGATGACAAAGGCAGATACTACTGCAAATATTACTACTACTACTTTACGTGGCGATAGCAATTCCGCAGGAAGAATGATGGAGTTAAAAAATGATACAGATATGAGGACGTTTATGGCTAAACCCGATCCAGCCAAAAAGGGAAAAAAGGGCAAAGTAAGTGTGGCTATAAATGAAATGAAAAGCAACGGTAAAATGGAGATGGATAAAGAAGGCTTTTATGCCAACACAGAAATTTTGCCTGCTTTTCCCGGCGGACAAAAGAGTTGGAAAGTTTTTTTGAAAAAAATGTTGAATATCCTGCAGATGCCACAGACAATGGTGTTGAAGTAACGGTAGACTTTAGTTTTGCTGTAGATGAAAAAGGAAAAGTATATGCGCCTAAAATAGCAAGTGATGCCATAGGTTATGGAATTGAAAAGGAAGCATTGCGGGTGTTTGCAAAAATGCCTGTTTGGACACCAGGAAAGATTAAGGGAAAAAATGTAAAGACAAAATATACTTTACCGGTTAAATTTCAACTTTATTAATTTTGATAATTATTTAACCTACTTTAATTTTAAACCTTTAAAAAATGACAGTCAAAAACTTTTTTAAAATCACGTCAGTTATTCTTTTTATTGCCTTTTCAGTTCCTGTAAAATCAATGGCATCTATTAAAGCACCTGTTTCAGATAGTGCAGATAATGCACGTATTTTAAGTGTAATTGTTAACCGTGTTAGTGAAATTCAGGATATAGATAAAACCAATCTCGGTGTTACAGAAAAGAAAGCATTAAAAAAAGAACTGGCAGCGATGAAACAAAAAGCGGAAGGTCTTGACAAGCGTATTTACCTTTCTGTGGGAGCCATCATTCTTATTATTTTATTGTTGATCCTTATTTTGTAAGGGAAGATATTTTTAATAAAAAAAGGGGCAATTTTTATTGCCCCTTTTTTATAATGTTGAATGAGAAATTTACAATTTAAACGCCAACTTTCTTTTTCAGATTTTCATCAATGGCATCTAAAAATTCTTCGGTGTATAAATAGTGTTCACCGTGATTTACTTTGTTGCCATGAATACATACCGCAAGGTCTTTTGTCATCTTGCCGCTTTCTACTGTTTCAATACAAACTTTTTCAAGTGCCTGGCAAAAATCAATCAATGGCTGGTTGCCATCTGTTTTACCACGAAACTCTAGTCCTCTTGTCCATGCAAAAATAGAAGCAATGGGATTGGTAGAAGTGGGCTTACCAGCCTGGTGTTCCCTGTAGTGGCGGGTTACAGTGCCATGCGCCGCTTCGGCTTCCATTGTTTTGCCATCAGGTGTAATTAATACAGAAGTCATTAAACCTAAAGAGCCAAAACCCTGCGCAACAGTATCGCTCTGTACATCGCCATCATAATTTTTACAGGCCCAAACAAAATTGCCATGCCATTTTAGTGCACTGGCAACCATGTCATCAATCAGGCGGTGTTCGTAAGTAATGCCGGCTGCATCATATAATGCTTTAAATTCTCCCTGGTAAACTTCTTCAAAAATATCTTTAAAACGACCATCGTATTTTTTAAGAATGGTATTTTTTGTGGAAAGATACAACGGCCATTTTTTTGTAAGCGCCATATTGAAACAGCTTCTTGCAAAACCATAAATACTTTCATCGGTATTGTACATACACATGGCCACGCCATCGCCTTTGTAATTGTATACTTCAAAAGTTTGTGCTTCGCCCCCGGCTTCCGGTGTAAATGTCATGGTTAATTTTCCTTTGCCTTTTATAACGGTATCGGTTGCACGATACTGATCGCCAAAAGCATGTCGGCCAACTATGATAGGTGCCGTCCAGTTGGTAACTAAGCGGGGTACATTCTGCATAACGATTGGTTCACGAAATACAGTGCCATCCAGGATATTGCGGATTGTTCCGTTGGGAGACTTCCACATTTGTTTCAGGTTAAATTCTTTTACCCTTGCTTCATCCGGAGTAATGGTAGCGCATTTAATACCTACGCCAAATTCTTTAATGGCATTTGCTGCATCAATGGTAACCTGGTCGTTGGTAGCATCGCGGTGCTCCATGCCAAGGTCGTAATATTTAATATCCAGTTCCAGGTAAGGAACAATCAATTTGTCTTTAATAAATTTCCAGATGATCCTTGTCATCTCATCGCCGTCTAGTTCTACCACCGGATTTACTACTTTAATTTTTGCCATGTTATTTTTTAGTGTTTGAAATTGTTGCTACTGTAGTTGCAAATATTTTTTTATCGAAAACAGCCTCTACCGGAATAGAGAAGCCCTTTATTATTTTAATGCTGATATCTCCGTTGGTAAGCTTTTCTTTTTGCACAAATTTTTCACCTATCAATAAGTACTTTTCAATTATTCTTTGACGGGGATCAATCAGCCAATATTCTTTAACACCATGCAGCGCATAGTCTTCAAACTTGATACCTCTATCAAATTTTTCTGTGCTTTTGCTTAGTACCTCAGCGATAAAATCAGGAGTAGGGAATAACTTTTGACCTTCGATAAATTTCTTTGCTTTATTCTTATTAAAAAAGCAGATATCTGGTTCATAGCTATTACGGGTAAGTGCGATCATTAGTTTTTCATGCGATACCCTACCATTATCTTTCATAGCAGAAAATACTTTGAGTAAGGTAAACAGATTGCTGGAAGCCAATTTATGTTCATCTGTAACAGGCGAATGAATTTTAATTTCTCCTTTTATAAACTCTGCCTTCATTTCTTCAGTTAAAAAGTCATAAAAATCTTTCCTCCGTTGCTGCTCCTCTTTTATAAAATCCCTTAGTTCTACAAAATATTCCTGCAGCTTGGTTGATTCCAACAAAGGTGTAAGTATATTATTCATGATGTTTATTCTTAAAAGGCAAATTTACAGAAAAGCGTTTATCATCAAATTCTTTACAATCGCATCCGCTAAATTACAGGAAGTAAAAAAAACTTCATCTACATTCAACAATTCTTCTACTGCGTTGGTTCTATCATCAATTGTATTATCAAAGTAATCAATCCAAACAATAGTGTCTACTATCTTCCCATTTGTCATAAGTCCTCATTTCATCAACATTACCGTCCCATTTTATTTTACCTCTTAAATCAAGAAGAGATCTTCGTCTTTGGTGTAATTTTAAAACTTCATTTAAAGCAAAATTAACAGCATCTTTCTTAGTAGTCAACTTAGTAAATTTCATTACTTCCTTTAATGCTTTATTATTTATATCAACATTTATCCTCATCGTTATTTATTTAATTTCTTGTGTGATGATGAAGATTTCAGTATTTCAATGTAATTAATAAGTGCGGTTTCAGCTATCTCATTTATTGTGTTTCCTTTGAAATATTTCTTTAAGTATGCCAAAAGTTTATCACTCAAATCAATGTTTATTCGCATAAAGTTCCTTTTTGCTATACACAAATATATTCAAATGTATACACCTTATAAATTCTTAATAATCGCATCCGCAAACTCACTTGTCTTTACCAAGGTGCCTTCCTTCATCAAATTGTAAAAATCAATCGTAACGGTTTTATTGCGAATCGTTTTGCCAACTGAGTTGGTAATTAAATCGGCCGCATCCCGCCAGCCCATGTACTCCAGCATCATCACACCACTTAAAATAACAGAAGATGGGTTCATGGTGTTGGTATTGGCAAACCTTGGCGCAGTGCCATGTGTAGCTTCAAACACTGCATGGCCAGTTAGGTAATTAATGTTGGCGCCGGGTGCAATACCAATGCCGCCCACCTGGGCAGCTAAAGCATCGCTGATATAATCGCCGTTTAAATTTAAGGTGGCAATTACCGAATAATCCTGCGGGGCCAGCAAGGCCTGTTGCAAAAAGTTATCAGCTATCGCATCTTTAATGATTACTTTTCCGCCAATGGCAGAAATTTTCATTTCCTCATTGGCTACTGCTTCACCGCTTTCTTTTTTGGTCCGTTCCCATTGGTTCCAGGTGTATACATTGCCGCCAAATTCCCGCTCGGCTAATTCGTATCCCCAGTTTTTAAAAGCACCTTCTGTGTACTTCATGATATTGCCTTTGTGTACAATTGTTACAGAAGGCAATTTATGTTCAATGGCATGTTTTATTGCTGCACGTATCAGTCTTTCGCTACCTTCTTTACTAACCGGTTTAATACCCAGCGAAGTTGTTTCCGGAAAACGGATATTTTTTACCCCCATTTCATTGATCAGAAAATCAAGCAGTTTTTTTGCTTCTGGTGTTCCGGTCATGTATTCAATACCTGCATAAATATCTTCTGTATTTTCCCTGAAAATGGTCATGCTTACTTTTTCCGGCTGCCACATGGGAGAAGGCACCCCTTCAAAATATTTTACCGGGCGTAGACAAACATACAAATCAAGCTCCTGCCTTAAAGCCACATTCAAACTTCGCATGCCGCCACCAACTGGCGTTGTAAGCGGTCCCTTTATAGACAATAGATATTCTTTAAAAGCATCCATGGTGGCTTCAGGCATCCAGCTACCGGTTTCGTTAAATGCTTTTTCACCTGCCAGCACTTCCAGCCATTCAATCTTTTTTTCGCCTTTATATGCTTTGGTAATGGCCGCATCAAAAACCCTTACGGCAGCAACCCATATATCCGGACCAATGCCATCGCCTTCGATATAAGGAATGGTAGGATTGTTAGGTACATTGAGTTTACCGGTACTGCCCATTGTGATTTTTTCTGCCATAAGTGTATTTTTTATGCTTGTTAAGCCGTGCAAAGGTAAGCACTGAGTTTAAAAATTAACATTGCAATTCACCCAACCAGCATCAAATTTTACATTGCCTAATTTTTTATAAAAATTAATCGCCGGTTCGTTCCAGTCCAATACCTGCCAGGAGATGCCGACATAGTTTTTTTCTTTTGCTTCTTCAAACAATTTGTCAAACAATAATTTGCCCATGCCCATGCCACGTAGTTTCTCCGTTACATGCAGGTCTTCCAGGTACATGGTTGCTCCTTTCCAGGTAGAGTAACGAACATAATAAAGAGCCAGTCCCTGAACGGTAGCCTGGCCAGACTCATCTGTTTGTTCGGCCACAAAGGCTTCCCATACCGGCTTTTCGCCAAAACCGGTATTTACAAAATGATCAAAATCTACTGTCACTTCTTCCGGAGCTTTTTCATATACGGCCAGTTCGTAAATCAGTTCCATCATCCGATGGCAATCTTCCTTTACTGCTTTTCTAATAACGATACTCATAATTTAATGGTGTGTCTTTTTTCAAAATTCGCACAAACCCTTCACATTATAGAAATAAAATAGGAAGCTGTTTTTCTGCGTTTAAAACAGACCGCTTAACTTGCACCCATGCAACAATACCTTCAGCTTCTTAAACATATTAAAGAAACAGGCACAGATAAAAGCGACCGCACGGGTACGGGTACACGCAGTGTTTTTGGATACCAAATGCGGTTTGATTTGAGTGAAGGCTTTCCGTTAGTGACTACAAAAAAATGTCATCTTAAAAGTATTATTTACGAACTATTATGGTTTTTGCAGGGTGATACCAATATTGATTATTTAAAACAACACAATGTAAAAATCTGGGATGAGTGGGCGGATGAAAACGGCGATCTTGGCCCGGTGTATGGCAAACAATGGCGAAGCTGGCAGGGTGCTGATGGGGTAGAAGTGGACCAGATAAAAGATCTGATTCACCAGATAAAAACAAATCCGGATAGCCGCCGGATGATCATCAGCGCCTGGAATGTAGCTGATTTGCCGAAGATGAAATTAATGCCTTGCCATTGTTTGTTTCAGTTTTATACAGCTCCCTCTAATTCCCCCGAAGGGGGAGGACAAAAACGCAAACTATCTTGCCAGTTGTATCAGCGAAGTGCAGATGTGTTTTTGGGTGTTCCTTTCAATATTGCTTCGTATGCTTTGTTTACGATGATGATTGCTCAGGTTTGTGATATGGAACCGGGAGAATTTATTCATTCATTTGGCGACGTACATTTGTACAACAATCATTTTGAGCAGGCAGAATTGCAGTTAAGCAGAACACCTTTTCCTTTGCCGCAAATGAAAATAAATACCGGGGTAAAAAATAT
>JAYUBR010000153.1:0-2413 GCA_043740775.1 Ferruginibacter sp.
TGGAATTGATACATGCATTGCCAAAATAATTTCATTTCTCACCCCAGGCTGAAACCTGGGGCTATTCATTCTACGCATTCTTTTATCAACCGCAGCCAATTGCCATGCATTATATTTTCAATAGCTTCTTTTGAGTAGCCTCTTTTTAAAAGCATGGCAGGAATTTTTTGCAGGTCGGCAATGGTATCTAAATCATACGGGGATTGTTCTTTCCCATAACCGCCATCCAGATCAGTTCCCAGGCCAACGTGATTTGCATTGCCTGCCAACTGGCAGATATGATCCATGTGATCAATTACTTTTTCTATGGTACAATCCATTTGTTTTGGTAATGATTTTCCTCTCTCCCAGCCCGGCACAATCATCCAGGCATCAAAGGCACCACCAATTACAGCGCCGCGTTCAATCAATGCTTTTATCATGTCGTCGCTAAATTGCCGGTTGTGATTTACCAGTGCCCGGCAGTTATTATGGCTTGCCCAAACAGGACCTGTAAAAATTTCCAACGCATCCCAAAATGCATCATCGCATAAATGCGTGCAATCCAGCATCATATTAAGTTTGTCCATTTCCTTCAACAGATTTTTTCCCTGCTCATTTAAATGCCCCGTTGCATCTGTACCATTTGCGTAACGTCCCGGCCCGTAATGCGCAGGACCAACAGCACGCAAACCATATTCATAAGCTGTATGTAAATTATTCAGGGTTACCAGGGAATCTGCTCCTTCCAAACTAAGCATATACCCGATAGGTTTTGTATCATTGGATGCATCATTATTCCATAAGGCAAGATGTTTTTCCAAACCAATTTTATCTTTAATCATTACCATTTCGCCAGCCGTTTCCATTGCCTTGTACCATGCCAGTTGCCCCTGCGTTTGCGCCCAGGCCTGCTCTGCTGAATGCCAGCCCGGCAAAGTATTGTCAGGAGCCACATACCTGGCAATCTGGGTGGCAACTACCAATCCAATATCGCCTTTTCTCAGTTCAGCAAAATTAACTGTACCCTTACCACGGTCGGGCTTATCGGTGCGTTTTTTTTCTCTTTCCCTGATGTCTGTAATGGATACACGCAGGTCGCGGTTCCATTCCATTGCATTCATGCTAAGGTCTAAATGTGCATCAATTGTAAACATGTTTAGTGTATTTTTTTAAAGTAGAAATTTAAACACTCACCAGATGCTGAAGCGAAAAATAAACTATAGGGCATTTCTAAAAACTCATTTTTTTATTTGACCTCACCTTTAATTCCTCTCTAAAAGAGAGGAAAGGAGGGTTTTTGGAAATGCCCTATATAATGTTTGAAAGGTAAGAGAAAAAACAGGTACTCTTTTCATCCATTTTAAAATTCACCAGGTTTTTAATTATACAGTAATCTTTCTATCTCTTGCAATCACTTTCCATTCATGTACGGCCGTATTATTTTCAATTACAACCGCCCTTTCATACAAAGCAACCGTGGGACAAATATGTACCGGTACACCGTACAACACATCGCCGGTTTTAAATAAAGAAGCATCGGGAACTTTTGCCACCAGGTGCTCTTCGCTTTGTGAGATGGGTGTGGCTTCCGGGGCATTTAAAAAATGTACTCTTGGAAAAGAGTTTTCTGCCGCAACAGATTTATGACCGAGGTCGGTTGTAATGGTATGTTCATCCACAATACTGATGACCCTTGTTATTACCAATGCGGCATAGTCAAATGGTTCATCAGGCATGGTGTGTTTGTAGCCCCAGTCCCAAAATATAAATGTACCCGGACTGCATTCCACCTCTCTTCTGTCAGCATACACCGGAAAGGTGGGTGAACCACCGGCAACAATTGTGAGCGGCTGTTTTGAAAGTGCTTCAATAGTTGCAGCAAGAATCAACACTTTACTAAAAGCCTTGTCTACATTGTGTTTGCGCAGGGTAAAATCGGTATCCCTGATTTGTCCGTCATAAGCATGCAGGCCGATAATTTTAATGGCAGGTAATAATTGAACGGCTTCAAATAACTGTGTTGCATGAGCAGGAATAATCCCGGTTCTGTTCATGCCGGTATTGAGATCAATGAACAGATTGAGGAATAATTTTTTTTCTAAAAATACCTGTGAAAGGTATTCTGCTGAATGAATATTATCAATTACAGCAGCAAATTTTGTTGCAGGATATTTTTCCACCAGGGCAGCCAAACGCTTTGCTTTGGGACCAACAGGCTGATAGGATAATAACACGTCAGGCGCTTTTATCATGGCCAGCATTTCTGCTTCTGCAATGGTAGCGCATTTAAATTTAGTGATGCCTGCATCCAGCATTATTTTACATACTTCGGTTATTTTATTTGTTTTTACATGGGGACGAAGCCGCTCCACTTTGCCATCTACCATGCCTTTAAGAAGTTGTATATTTTCGATTACCCTTTCTTTATATA
>JAYUBR010000154.1:0-2409 GCA_043740775.1 Ferruginibacter sp.
ATCTACATAGCAGCCGGCCATCAGCCCTATTTTGGTTTTCAAATTGTAAGGAACACTATTGTTTGTAAACTCCAGTTTGCTTTTGGCAAAGGCGGCTCCTAATTTTATTCCGAATTTTATTGTACTGGCTTGCTGGCAATATGCATTCATTGTTAACAGAAGAAGAATGCTGCAGCATAATTTTTTTTTCATAAAAATTTATTTGCTGACTAATTAGATAAAATTTTTTTCCAGGACAGATAAAGTCACCTGAGAATTGGAAATAGAAATTACTAAGAAAGTCATGTAGTAGAAGATGCCGTAGTATTCAAAGAGATTGGATGTTAAAGTATAACGTGTTTTTTAAAAATGCAATAGCAAATTGAATAACAGTTTTAGATAACGCAAACAGCTTTCATTGCAAAACCAACCGTTGCATCAGTTCGCTGTGAAGATCCCTGTAAACATCTTTTTTACCACCAATGATAAATTTTTTCTTTAGCAAGCCTCCGATTATGGCTCCTGTCAATGCACCCGTTGTGCCGATCAGCAATGCTCCAACTGCTGCTTTTTGTTCTGCTGTCATTGCAAAGGCATTCTGGAGCCCACCAAAATAGTTGTCAAACGTATTAGTGTATGAAATTACCTGGTCATCACCGCTTGGTAGCCTATAATAGCTCCTGTAATTACTCCTATGCCCAGCCCAATCAATGCACCCCTAAGTCCACCATTCTTTTTCTTAAGGGCTATAGTATTTATTTGCATCACATCAATACGAATGCTTTCATTATACGCATCCACACTACTAATATTCATGTGATTGGGATTCTTAATTCCGGCATTTAATAAATACACATGGTCCTTGTCCATTTGATAAAACCAGCCTTTTATGGTTTTGCTATCCATAAGATGAACGGTGGCAATGCTTGCGGTTTTTCTTTTTATGGAAGCAATGCTGTCTGTTTGAGCAATGGCTGTTGCAACAAAAAACACGCAGGTGATGAGTAATAATTTTTTCATCGCTGATGGTTTAAGTGAATGATTAGTTTGTACTGTAAAGCTAATTTTGAGCAGACCGTTTTCAAAATGGCAAAATCAAACGAATGGGCGGGGTGTAGTAAATAATCATTTTCTACACAAGGATTAGTAGCATATTGCTGCAAAATTTACTATATTTAAAAGGTCAAATATCTGTTTAGTATTTTTTGCAAATAACAAAGGTTCCCGATTGCATTAATTTCTAAAATATTTTAAAAACCTGCCATGGATTCCAATCAAACCCAGCAATTATTTTTTAATCACATTAAATCAAAGCTGCCACCACATCTGTCTTTTGTAGATGAAGTGGCTGCCTTGCTGAATATCAGCAATGATAGCGCCTACCGAAGGATAAGAGGCGAAAAGCCAATCGGCCTGGATGAAGTGCAAATGTTGTGTAACAAATATTATATTTCGCTGGACCAGTTGTTGCAGATACAATCCAATACGGTTATTTTTTCGGGTAACAAGTTAGATAGTGTTGCGTTTGGCTTTGAAAAATATCTACAGGAGATAGCAGATAACCTGGTACTTTTTAAAAAGCTGCAAACACCCCAGATTTATTATTTCAATAAAGACCTGCCACTTTTTCATTACATGCAGTTCCCTGAATTGTGTGCCTTTAAATTTTTTTTCTGGAAACGTACATTCCTAAGTTACCCAGAATTGGCCAGGCAGAAATTTAACGGGGAAGAGAGCGATAGAGCAAATGTTGAATCGGCAAAAAAGATAGTTGAGCATTACAGTCAAATTCCTTCAACCGAAATATGGAATGAAGAGAGTATAAATATTACGATCCGGCAAATTGAATTTTACCGCCAGTCAAATATTTTTGCCAATAAGGATATTGTCCTGAAAGTGTATTTACAACTTGAAGAACTACTAAACCATGTCGAACTGCAGGCTGCAGAGGGAAAGAAATTTCTATACAATCAACCTATTCCTGCTAACAGCGCAGCATATGATGTCTATATTAATGAGATACTTATAGGAGGGAATACAATTTTTGTAAAAGGAGGCGAAAGGCAGATCACTTATTTAAATTATAACGGACTGAACATTATTGCCACACAGGATAAAAACTTTTGTGATTTTACATTTAAAAATCTGCAAAACATTATGAGTAAGTCAACACATATTAGTATAGTGGGTGAAAAAGAAAGGAGCATGTTTTTTAATACCCTACGTAGTAAAATTTATGAGTGTAAAAAAAATCTTCAATAATAATTTCAACAAAACCGGCTTTAGTTGTGAATTTGTAAAAAGTCAGTGGCTGCCTGTATACCGTTATTATAAAGCATTTCTTTTTCAGCAGGTTTCATTTTCCGTATCCTTGCTCTAAGCGTTCCATAACTGATATAAATGGTTCTGTTTTTTTCATTTTCCCTTTCA
>JAYUBR010000155.1:0-2407 GCA_043740775.1 Ferruginibacter sp.
CATTTAAAGCAAACAATATGGCACACTCCACTGCCGCCGAAGACGACATGCCTGCACCCACGGGTATATCTCCGCCAATAACACAATTGAAACCGGCTATGTGATAACCGGCTTTTTGCAACTGCTCAATCACGCCGTTGATATACATTGACCAATGCCCGGGTATTTTAGTGAGATTTTTTACATCTGCAAAATATTCATCGTCCAGGTCGGCAGCTATAAAATGGCAGCCGTCATTGTTGCTTAAACCGGCTGCCACATAAATTGCTTTGTTGATGGCTGCCGGCAAAACAAAACCAGCGTTGTAATCGGTATGTTCCCCTATCAAATTTACCCGGCCCGGCGAACGAACAATCAATGGTTCGCAATTAAATACCTGCCGGAACTGATCTGCTATTTTCGCTGCCACATTATTTTCTAAGGTCATTTGTATGTATGTTTATTTCGCTACCAATTTTTATATGATAAGATTATTTACCGGAAAATGTTATTGAAAATTCATTATTCACTCAATTCTCGATTCACCATTGCCCATTCACCTACTTCACCACCGGAAAAGAAGCTATCCTCAACCTCGCCGCTCCCATGGGTATCAGTTCTATCGGCTGTTCTTTTGTTGAAACCGTTACCGGGCTTTGAGGCAACACATCACACAAGCCATATTTATCCAGTACCCACTCCGGAATAATTTTTCCTTTTGCTTTTAACGTCAATGGAACATCCGCCTGTGTAAATGGAAAATCATTTTGTGGCCAGTTCTTTTTGATTATTTCAAACTGACTTTCCAACGGCTCATCATTTAGTGCCAGTCCATAGTTCCACATGGTGGTTGGATAAATTTCGTAAGCAGGCCATTGTGTTTGATCTGCATTTTCCTGCCATTTAGAATCACCGATGGCAGATTTTTTACTGTCCATCTGTTTATACGCTTCGCCAATTTTTAACGAGAAAGTGAGTGGTCCATAATTGATGCTTACACTGTTTTTATTTTTGCTCCATTCTTCTTTTTTTAACTGCATCGGCAATACCAGTTCTACCACATCGCCCTGTTTCCATTTTGTTTCAAGCCTTGCATAAGAGCCTGGCCCCAACACAGTTTTTTGATCAACGCCATTAATTTTAATAGTTGCTCCGATGCACCAGTTTGGTATGCGTAAATACAAAGGAAAATTTATTGCAGTGCTGGTACTGATTTCAATTTTTATATTTTCATCAAATGGATAATGCGTGGTTTGTTTAAGGCTAACAAGATTGCCTTTGCCACTGCCAACTTTAACGGATACTTCGCTGCTGTTGTACAGGATGGCAGCAATGCCATTATCAGGTGTGGCCATCCATAAATGCTCTCCATAGTAAGGCCAGCCTTGTGCATGATTGTGCTGGCAACAGCGGCTGCTAAAAGGGTTCATCATTAAAAACGGGCCTTCGTTTTGTAATCCCGGTGCATGGTTGCGGCTATCGCTCACTACCATGTTAGGGGCTGTTAAATAACGGAGGCTTTTAAAGTCGGCCATCACTGCCGCAGGATATGTATTGAAAGCAACATTCTCGCAATTGTCGGCCCACATGGGGTCTCCGGTGATGCCGGTTAATATTTCATCACTTGCCATCTGCTCTACCATGCCACAGGTTTCCACTGCCTGCCTTGGATCATCATATCCCTTGCGGGCATTTTCATCGGCACCAAACATTCCACCGGGCACCTGGCCATACAATGTTCTTACCAGGTAAAAATCGTTGTAAGTGTCTTTTAAAAAGCTGCTGTCTTTGGTCTGCATAAAATAAGTAGCCGGCTCTCTGAAACATTGGGCAATATTTACATTGTGCCAATTGGGTAAATTATTTTTTTGTGACCAGTCTGCGGTATTGCGATGAATTTTATCTGCCAGGGTTAACAACCAGTTTTCGCCGGTACGGTTATACAACCAGTAAATGCTGTACAAATTATCACCGCCCCTGCTGTTCTCCCAATAAATTTTAAGTAATTTATTATCGGGTATGGTTGTTTGCCATTTAAAATAGTTGGTCATAAAAGGAATAACACGGGCATCGCTATTGTATTCATAGTATGATTGCATGCACCAAAGCATCAGCATATTGGGCCACAGGTCGGGCGTTTGGCCTTTGTTATCCTGGTGTACATTTTCAACAACACGTGGGCCAAAATACCCATCGGGCTGCTGGCTTTTAAATACTTTGTTTAGCCACAGTTTTGTTTCGTTGATAATTTTTTCATCTTTCAACACATACCCAAGATTGCCATATCCTTTTAACCAATAAGGCACTTCTTCCCAGCCATGTCCGCCTTTACCATTGCCGCTAAACCAGGCATTGTCATTTTTATCCAGCCATGCGCTGATCTCTCCCAACTTGCCTGTCAGGCCATCTCTTTGTAGCTCCAGGTATT
>JAYUBR010000156.1:0-2404 GCA_043740775.1 Ferruginibacter sp.
GCAACCCCGTAATACCGTTGAAATATTTTATTTAAATGATGTCTGGGCATTCCGACGCCGAAATCGCGGATAGACAACTGCAGCGCATTTTCATTTTCTTCAACCTGTACCCAACACTTTATCTGCATCGGGCGAATATTTGATTGATAAAGAAAGGTTGCAACAGGTGGGTGATAAATTTATTGACCAACACTACCGGCGTGAAAGAAGATAACTTGCTATAGTCTGGTTCGTTTTTGCTAACTTGTTTTTATCAAAACCACTACTTATGCGAACAAGGCTTTTTCTTCCAGGTATTTTTATTTTCTTCTTTACCACCCTTATTGCACAAATTAAAAAGGCGCCGGAAAAAAAGAGGGCGAAGGGCCTCTTACACCCAACTAATCATTCGTGGTGTTATATTAATTAATGGCACCGGTGCACCACCTTTCGGTCCGGTTGATATTGTAATTGAGAAAAACCGTATTATGCAAATAGCAGGCTCCGCCGATAAAACAAAATTACAGCAGGGCGGAAAAGAACTGGATTGCAAAGGCATGTACGTTATGCCAGGCCTGATAGATATGCACGGGTATATTGGCGGTGAGGCACAGGGTACACCGGCAGAATATGTTTTTAAACTCTGGATGGCACACGGCATAACCACTATCAGAGATCCTGGAACCTTGAATGGGCTGGGCTGGACATTGGATGAAAAAAGACTGAGTGCTGAAAATAAAATAACCGCTCCAAGAATATTTGCCTACACCGTATTTGGACAGGGAGCAAATCAACCCATTATCACCGCGAAGCAAGCTGTTGAATAGACAAGGGAGAATGCAAAAAAAGGAGCCGATGGGATCAAATTTTTTGGTGCGGCGCCACAAGTGATGGATGCTGCCATAAGAGAGAACAAAAAGTTAGGCTTAAGAAGCTGTTGCCATCATTCGCAAACAGAGGTAGCAAGATGGAATGTATTAAACTCTGCAAGAGCCGGCATGACGTCTATGGAACATTGGTATGGTTTACCCGAGGCGTTGTTCACGAACAAAACTATCCAGGATTATCCGCTGAATTATAATTACAACAATGAACAAAACCGTTTTGAAGAAGCGGGGAAATTATGGAAGCAAGCCGCACCACCTTACAGTGAGCATTGGAATAAAGTGATGAATGAATTGCTGAGCCTTGATTTTACATTGGACCCAACCTTTAATATTTATGATGCCAACCGCGACCTGCAAAGGGCAAGAAGAGCCGAATGGCATGAGCTGTATACGTTGCCCTCGCTGTGGAAATATTATGAACCCAGCCGGGAGTCGCATGGGGTCGTATTGGTTTAACTGGGGTACTGAGCAGGAAGTAGCGTGGAAAGAAAATTACCGGTTGTGGATGACTTTTATTAATGAATACAAAAACCGTGGAGGAAGAGTAACTGCCGGTTCAGACAATGGTTTTATTTACCAAACCTATGGTTTTGGTTATATCCGGGAGTTAGAATTATTGAGAGAAGCAGGTTTTCATCCGCTGGAAGTAATTCGATCTGCTACTTTATATGGAGCGCAGGCATTGGGTATGGATAAGGAAATTGGTAGCGTGGAAGTTGGTAAACTGGCGGACCTTACCATTGTTGACGCTAACCCATTGGAGAATTTACAATACCTGTATGGCACCGGCGCCATATTTATGAATGATAAAAATGAAGTAATAAGAAAAGGTGGTGTGCAATACACCATCAAAGACGGAATTATTTATGATGCAAAAAAACTATTAGCTGATGTAAAGAAAATGGTAGAGGACGAAAAAGTAAAAACAGGTTTTAAAATAACCCAGCCGGGGATGCCGTAATAAAATAGCATGAAGCAGATCATGCACTTCAGTTCCTGTAAACCTTGCCTCGTAATGAGGTGGCAAATTAAAAAAGGTGGCTCATTACGAACCACCTTTTACACTCATCATATTAATTGAACCAACGATGATTGATTATCTACCGCCTGCATTGCTGCACTTCAATCAAACCAGGTCAAAGCGATCAAGATTCATCACCTTAGTCCAGGCCGCCACAAAATCCTGCATAAACTTTGTTTGCGAGTCTGCACATCCATAAACTTCAGCAAGGGCGCGTAACTCTGAGTTAGAACCAAAAATGAGGTCTACACGGGTTCCTTTCCATTTCAGTTCGCCTGTCTTACGTTCATGCCCCCAGAACACTTGCTGGGAATCTGCAGAAGCACTCCAGGTAGTACCCATATCCAGCAGGTTAAGGAAGTAGTCGTTGCTGAGCGTATCTGCACGTTTGGTGAACACTCCGTGTTGTGACTGATCAAAATTTGTATTCAACACACGCAGTCCACCAATCAGTACAGTCATTTCAGGTGCCGTAAGTGTTAACAGTTGGGCTTTGTCCACCAGCATTTCTTCTGCA
>JAYUBR010000157.1:0-2401 GCA_043740775.1 Ferruginibacter sp.
CAGCTCTTTGTAAATTTTCATAAATCCATCATTTACCACTTCCATTGCATCATCTTTACTATTACAATACCGCATACAAATAGCCATGGCAAAGCCATAGAAAAAATGATAGAATGCTTTTTGGCTTTCACGGTCCGCTTTTAAGCATCCTTGGATGATATGCTCGAGGTCCTGCTTCGTTGGTAAAATTTTAAGGTTGCCTAATAATCGTATACTATAGCAAAATGGTTGCCTGTATTTAAAAAATTCTACGCTATTGCTTTGTTGATGGTTTTTGTACCGGGATTTCTATACCGAATATAGGCAGTATTTTAATAAGATACAATTCCAATTTTAACTATAAAGCAACCTGCCAAAAAATCATTCTTACCTTGACTTTATAAAAAATATCCGCATACAAATACCAGGCGTTATTGCCTGGTATTTGTATAAAAAATAGTAAAAAGCAGGTTGAAATGGATTGTGTAAATTATTTTTTTATAACTAATTGCTGAGTGGTTTCGCCATCAATAGTTTTAATCTTTACAAGATAAATGCCTGTTTGCCTGGTTAATTCATGAAGCGACAACAGGTTGTTACCCTGCTTTACCGGCAGCTTTAAAGTTTTAACAAGGCGTCCGCTCATATCAGATAAATAAATGCATACCATTGTTTTGCCGGATGATTCTATCGGCAGGAAAGCTTCTCCCTGAGCAGGATTAGGAAATATCAATGGATTTTTCTTCGTTTCTTTTTCTGAATTTACTGTAATGGTGTTACTGTATTTTACAGCATTATTTTTTTGAATAATTTTTATTCTGTAAAAAATTGTGCGAAGGCTTTGCGTTGGTTGACTGAAAACATACTCTGCCATACCGGTTTTTTGTATTGCAGGCAGGTTAGCCTTTTCATGAAAAACCAGGCTATCATTACTATATTCTACTACATACTTCAATGCTAATTCATTGTTACTGGCCTGCCAGGCTATAACGGCATCACTGCTATTGTTTGTTACCGTAAATTTTGTAATGCCTGTGTTTAACACCAAACAGTACGGATCATACAAGATCTTTAAAGAATCCATGCTTAAAGGAGCGCATGCGGTATTTAATTTCTGAGTAACATAATAAGTACCCGGCGCATTCACCGTAACTGAATCATTTTCTACAGGCGAGATAATATTTCCATCAGTAGTTGACCATGTATACGTTGATGTAGAAACAGGATTAACTACATTGATAGTGGTAGCTGGCATTGTACCACAAAAATAAGTTATCATCGAAGTTGCCCTCACATTGTTATAGTTAAACAATTGAAATGGCGCTACAAAATCTTTTAGTTCTGAAGTAAAAGAAGTAGATGCCCTTGTTTTTATCAACACACTTTTAAATGGCGCTCCGCAGGCATTGCCATAAGATGCAGGGTCAATGCCAAGTTTGGTTAGGTTAACAGAAAACTCCATAAACTGCCCCGCAAAATAATCTGTCACTACGCTACTATTCCCCCTTAATAATGCAAATGGGCCAGCCCAGGTAGCCGCATTGTTTTGTATACCTGTGTAAAAAGACCCTGCTGTTATTGGTAAAATATTGGCATACCCAAATACTGCTCCGGAACCGTCTCCATCAAAAGCGCCGCCCCAATTAAATGCTGTAGGAACAATGCTTAACGCAGACTGGTTTACCCATATTCTTGCTTCAATAAGTGTTAAGGAGGAGCTGCTGTATTCTGCAGTAAAAATTATATCGCCGGCAGTAACAATATTACCTGCAGCATTAAATACCCAGGAGGTATGACCTGCATCCGGACCATAGCCAGAGAAAGTTTGTGTGACTGGATTGTAGGAGAATTTTGTCTGAAATAATTCAAAATCAAAATACCGGTTACCAGTTGTATTTTCAATGGAAAGGCCTCCAAACATCCATAAAGAATCGGCAGGATTAGGCCCGTCTCTTCTTACATGTGTAAACGCATCCAATATATCATTTTTATCAGGAATACTTTGTATTGTCGGGCTCCACAATACAGGAGACATCCCGTTTTTGTTACTGCCGGAAGCGAAAACAGTTGAATCATTTCCGTGATAATCTCTTGTAAAATTTGCGTCCAGTAACAATTTATTATTATCCAAGCTATAAATTGGCTGCCTCATTCCCCTTGTTAAAGAACTGGTGGTGGTAGAAGGGGTAGTAGAATAGCCTGCTACAATAGCAGCAGCACCAGTAGTATCAATTACAAATTGCCCTAAGCCTGCATCACCATTGTAAAACCAGTCATCTTCGCCTGGAGAATGGGCTAAATTAAAATAGTTGCTCCTAAGATCTCCCTCAATTCCGAAATTCGCTTTTAAAACAGCAGTGGTAATTTGGGCTTTAGCCAGTTGTACAAAAAAAAGTAAATAAAAAAAAGATAAAATTTTTTT
>JAYUBR010000158.1:0-2401 GCA_043740775.1 Ferruginibacter sp.
GGCAAATTGAAAGTGCCCGTCAGGCTTTAACCCGTCACATGAAAAGGGAAGGAAATGTTTGGATCAGAATTTTTCCAGACAAGCCAATTACCAAAAAGCCAGCCGAAGTAAGGATGGGTAAAGGTAAAGGTAACCCTGAATACTGGGCTGCAGTAGTAGAACCAGGGCGCATCTTATTTGAAGCGGATGGTGTTCCATTACAGGTAGCAAAAGAAGCTTTTGAACTGGCAGCACAAAAATTACCGATCGCAGTAAAATTTGTTGTTCGCAGAGATTACGCAGCTGAAGTAATCACCAAATAAGAAGATTAGAAAAGTTGTAAACAGATGATGAGGTTTAGTTATTTTCGAATTTTCGAATTTTCAAATTTTCAAATTAGCATATAATGTCAAAGAAAGCAGATTATTCAACGAGCATTAAGGGTTTAGGTCTTGAAGACCTGAAAGCCAAGATTACTGAAGACGAATTACGTTTGAAGAAAGTATCTTTTGCTCACAGCATTTCTCCATTGGAGAATCCGGTTAGCATGCGTTTATTGCGCAGAGATTTAGCCCGTTTAAAAACAGCATTAAAAAAGATAGAACTCGGTTTAAATTAAACCATAAATTTTGCAACAATGAGCGCAGTAGTAACAACGATAGAAAGAAATTTACGTAAGATAAGAGTTGGAGTGGTTTCCAGCAACAAGATGGATAAGTCCATTGTAGTTGTAATCGAAAGAAAAGTAAAGCATCCGCTGTACGGTAAATTCGTAAAAAAATCTACCAAATTTCATGCACACGATGAAAAGAATGAATGCAGTATCGGTGATACCGTAAAGATTATGGAGACTCGTCCTATTAGCAAAACAAAGCGTTGGAGACTGATTGAAATAGTTGAAAAAGTTAAGTAGGAAAGTACAAAGTATTAAGTACTTAGTACTGAGACAAGCGACACGAAATAATTTGGAATATCTAAGTACCAAGTACTAAGTACTAAAGTACCAAAAACTAAATAAAATGATTCAGCAAGAAAGCAGATTGAACGTAGCCGATAACAGTGGTGCCAAACAGGTTTTGTGTATTCGTGTATTGGGCAACTCCGGACAAGACTACGCTAAAATCGGCGATAAAATTGTGGTTACTGTAAAAGATGCAACACCTAACGGAGGTATTAAAAAAGGTACTGTAAGTAAAGCAGTGATAGTAAGAACTGTAAATAAATTGCGTCGTAAGGATGGTTCTTACATTCGCTTTGATGACAATGCGGTTGTATTGCTGAACAATGCAGATGAACCAAGGGGTACACGCATTTTTGGACCAGTAGCCCGTGAATTAAGGGATAAGGGGTATATGAAAATTATATCACTGGCTCCTGAAGTATTGTAATAAAAATTATAAAATGAGAAAATAGCTCAATGTGAAAATGAAAATTCACAGGGCACAAAAATTTTCAAATTTTCAAATTGAGTAATTTTCAAATTAAATAAAAATGAGTACAAGATTTAAACCCAAGTTTAGCATTAAAAAAGGCGATAGCGTTGTAGTTATTACCGGTGAAGATAGGGACCTGAAAAAGCCACGTAAAGTGTTGGAAGTGATTTTGGAAAAAGGCCGTGTTTTGGTTGAAGGTGTAAACATCGTTACCAAACATACTAAACCCACTTCACAAAATACCAAGGGTGGTATTTTAAAGATTGAAGCACCAATCAGCATTAGTAATGTAATGTTGTGGGATGCTAAAACCGGTGGTCCAACCAAAGTTAAACGTACCAGGGAAAACGGTAAATTAATCAGAGTATCTAAAAAATCAGGGGAGGCTATAAAATAATGAGCACAACAACTTACACTCCAAGATTAGCAGATAAGTACACTAAAGAAGTTGTACCTGCTTTAATGAAAAAATTTGGTTATAAAACCATTATGCAGGCTCCAAAGCTTACCAAGATTTGTTTGAATCGTGGTGTGAACGGCGCTGTTGCAGATAAAAAATTAGTAGACATTGCTGTTGAAGAGTTATCAACTATAACTGGTCAGAAAGCAGTTGCTACTATGAGCAAAAAAGATATCTCCAACTTTAAGTTGCGCAAAGCTATGCCAATTGGTGCAAGGGTTACCCTTCGCGGAGTAAAGATGTTTGAATTTTTAGACAGGTTTGTATCTGTGTCTTTACCTCGTGTACGTGATTTCAAAGGTATCAACGATAAATCATTTGATGGCCGTGGTAACTACACATTGGGTATTACAGAACAAATCATCTTCCCTGAAATTGATATTGATAAAGTAAATAAAATTACCGGTATGGATATCACTTTCGTAACAACAGCTTCTACCAACGAAGAAGCATTTGAGTTGTTGAAAGAATTGGGAATGCCTTTTAAAAATGTAAAAAAATAATTAAACAATAACAGAACATGGCAAAA
>JAYUBR010000159.1:0-2399 GCA_043740775.1 Ferruginibacter sp.
TTTAGTAGAAATAGGTTTTTTAGGTGTTTTTACTGTGGTCATATAGATATCGTCTCTTTCACGCTTGGTTAAAAATTTATTGGAAAATGAACAAAACAAATGGCTAAAAAGAAATAACTTTTACCGCTTAATATTTTAAAGAAGCGTAAAATTACTTCAATACACCTGTATTTTCAAATTGCCAGGAGTGTTAACCATTGATTAAGGTAGTCAAATTTTTTTATAATGAAAGATAAAATTATGCCACCTTTTGCGTTGTGGCCTATTTAAAGTAGGTTTGCCCCCACAATAATGAGTAATAAAAATATTATAACAACAGCACAAAGCACCATTCAGTTAGAAGCTGATGCCATTAAAAAATTATTGGATTTTATTGATAATGATTTTGTAAAAGCCGTTGATACAATTGCAGTATCAAAAGGCCGGCTGGTAGTAAGTGGCATTGGCAAAAGCGCCATCATTGCCCAAAAAATTGTGGCTACTTTTAACAGCACCGGCACGCCTGCATTATTTATGCATGCAGCCGATGCCATACATGGCGACCTGGGCATGATACAAAAGGAAGATATAATTATTATCATCAGTAAAAGCGGCGACAGTCCTGAAATAAAAGTGCTGGCAACACTGATAAAAAACTTTGGCAATACATTGATTGGTATAGTTGGCAACACGGCCTCTTTTTTGGCAAGCCAATGCGATATTATTTTAAATACTACGATAGATCAGGAAGCTTGTCCAAACAACCTTGCGCCTACAACAAGCACCACTGCACAAATGGTGATGGGTGATGCCCTGGCTGTTTGCCTTATGGAGGTAAAAGGTTTTGGAACCGCAGATTTTGCCAGGTTTCATCCGGGTGGCATGTTGGGGAAGAAATTATATTTAAGGGTTATGGACCTGTCATCGCAAAATGAGCAACCCGCCGTATTCTGCAATGCTACCATTAACGAGGTAATTGTTGAAATGACGCGGAAGCGTTTAGGAACGACGGCAGTAGTTAATAACGATAATACTGTTGCCGGTATTATAACCGATGGAGATTTACGACGTATGCTGGAAAAAACCACCGACTTTTCCTCATTACAGGCTGAAGATATTATGACGTCACGTCCGGCAACAATCAATGCAGCAATGCTGGCGGCAGATGCCCTTGAAATGATGAAAGCAAAAGATATCAGCCAGTTAATTGTAATAGAAAATGGCTTGTATGCAGGCATTATTCATTTGCATGATTTAATAAGAGAGGGTATTATTTAAAGTAAATGAATGATGCTAAAACATTCAATACATTTGCGTTGCAAAATTGAGATATAATAAATGAACAATAATAACTACGTAGCCATCATGGCAGGCGGTATTGGCAGCAGGTTCTGGCCATTAAGCAGAACAGATTTTCCAAAACAGTTCCTGGATATTCTAAACACCGGCCGTACCCTGATTCAATCCACCTACGACCGGTTTACCTTATTTGTACCGAAAGAAAATATTTATGTTGTTACTACCCACCAGTATAAAGATATTGTTGCTGCACAGTTACCTGATATTCCTTTAGAAAATATTTTATGTGAACCTTCGCGAAAAAACACTGCACCTTGTATTGCATACATTTCTTACAAACTTAACCACCTAAACCCGGAAGCCAATTTAATTTGTGCCCCTGCAGATCATATTATTCTTGATCCCAAAGGATTTAAAAATACCTGCCTGCGGGCATTGCATTTTACTGAACATATAAAAGCATTGGTAACGCTGGGCATTAAACCCACGCACCCCAATACCGGGTACGGTTACATTCAATACGATCAGCAAGAGGTGAGTGAAAATGTTTTTAAGGTAAAAACGTTTACCGAAAAGCCAGACAGGGAACTGGCTAAAACATTTATATCAAGCGGCGATTTTTTATGGAACGCCGGCATCTTTGTATGGCAGGTTAAAAATATTGTAAAAGCATTTGAAACTTTTTTGCCCGAAATGCACGATGTGTTTGACGCGGAAAAAGATAATTTTTCTACACCAAATGAAAAGGAAGCCATTGAGAGAATTTACCCGCAATGCGTAAATATATCTATTGATTACGGGATCATGGAAAAAGCTGACAATGTATACATCATTCCTTCATCTTTTGGATGGAGCGACCTGGGCACCTGGGCAAGTGCTTATGATAATCTTGAAAAGGACTATTTGGAAAATGCGGTTTCGGGCAATAATGTAATGATCATTGATGCCACAAAAAATATGGTGCATGCCGATAATAAAAAGCTGGTGTTAATTCAGGGCCTGGATGATTTTATAGTGGTTGATACAGAGGATGTATTATTGATTTGTAAAAAAGATAAAGAGCAGGAAATAAAAGAATATGTTGCGGAAGTAAAAAGAAATAGGGGGGATAAATTTATTTA
>JAYUBR010000160.1:0-2396 GCA_043740775.1 Ferruginibacter sp.
CTGGATTTAGGTTGCCATTGTATTGAAATTACCCGTTCGTTTATTGGTAAAGATATTAAGCCGGTAGAGGTAATGTGCTGGGCTGATACTCAGGTAAAACCAATCGACGCAGAAGACCATTCCATCGGCTTGATAAAATATGAAAACGGTGCGATGGCACAGTTTGAGGTTAGCTGGACTTTTCGTGGCGGCCTTGATTTAAGAGATGAAGTAATGGGTACAGAAGGTACGATCTGGATCAATAATTTTTTACGCACCGGCCTTGAAATGTTTACAACGGGCAAGGCTACCGACTACGTTGCAGAAAAATCTGAAAGCAATTCTGGCTGGCTGTTTCCGGTGGGTGATGAAATAAACGACCTGGGTTACAATCATATGTTTGCAGAGATGTTTAACTGCATGGAAAATGGTACTGCACCAAGAGAAACTTTTTATGATGGCTATGTTGTAAATGCCGTAATTGATGCCGCGTACAAATCTGCCAAAACAAAATTATGGGAGCCGGTACAATTGGATATCTGGCGTGGTAAAACAGGCCTGAGCAAAGAAAGCCACCTGGTAGAATACGATGCCGATCATTATTTAATTAAAGAAGAAACAACACATTATGGCGCTAAGAAAGTTATTTTAAAAAATAAGGTTACCGGGAAGATTGAAGAGAAGGTGATTGAGTAGAAGAAGATCAAGATACCGAGATAAAACACAGCCATTACGCAGCGTTGCGTAATGGCTTAATTTTTTAATGTGCTTAAAAAATATTGGTTTATAATTTATCCCGACTTTAAATATGGCCCAAGAAATATTGGGGTTAGTGCAACATCGATAACGGAAGCAAAAAAAATCATAACTGAGACGCTGACAAAATTGAATTGCACTCATATATCAGAGGCCATCATTGAAAACGCCGAAATTATTGAGAACATTGATATCAGACTTTTAGATCAGAGCCATGTAATTCCCAATATGGGACCAGTGATTTTCAGGGGAGTTTGGTTTCCTTGTTGTAATCTGTAGCAATTTTATTTTATCAACACTGAACCAAATTTAGTGATGTGACATACGACAAGTTAAAAACTTGAAGTAAGGAGTGATATCAAGACTGAAACAAAAGCTATGTAAAATATTATTAAAATAATATTTGCAATCTTAATAAAAATTTTGTTGCCAGAATCCGGCTTAATTGGTAAAAAAACCATCAAAGGAAACTTCATTCCATAAAGAAAAAGTTCAAAAATATTCATTTTGGGTTTTTGGATTTTTATTTGAATCATCATTTTAATAATTATTGACAATACTGCAATCCAGGTAAAAAAATTAGACATAATATATAGGACTAAAGTAACAAATATAAGGAGATATTTGTGCTATCGGAAACCTCATAAAATCAGGAGGGCTTCGTCCTGTTGCCCGTCGTTGCCAATTCCCAAATTAAAAACTTTCAAATAGCTCCGCAAGCAGAAATAAGGGCAGATCTATGTGGGCTGAATTTACTATGCCGGCCAAATTGTAAAGCTTTTTAAAACATACCCAAGAATGCAATAACTGACGATTTCTTTTTGTGGCAATAGGCTTCTTAACTAAGCTAAAATTTGATCTATCGAAATCATCCTCGCCGTACCCCCAACCCCGCCTCATCACTACAATACAAATACCCATCTTTCAAAATAAACCCACCGGTAACGAGATCACTGCTCAGGTCAAAACTTCCATCCAGGTCAAGGTATTTTGTGTTGCTGCAGCTAAAGGCCGCATGCAGCGCAGCTGTAATACTGACAATACTTTCGTCGTTGCAACCCCAGAACAAATCAATACCGGCAGCGGCAGCTATGGTTGCAATTTCCCGGGCGCCTCTTATGCCGCCGCACTTCATCAGTTTAATATTGAAGATGCCATAGGGTGTTGGCGGATGAGACAACCGCAAGGCAGACGCTGCATCCAATAGTGATTCATCAGCAGCAAGTTTTTTCCGCTCTGTTTTATCCAGGCTGGCCAGCTCTTTTTCTTTACCCACTTTCAATGGTTGTTCAATCAGTTCTATGGAAAGATGTTTTGTTTCTTCCATAAAATATTTAAGGTACGCCAGGTCGTAGCCCTGGTTGGCATCTACCCTTATCAGCATTTTATTGCCAAACTCCTCGGTGAGTTTAGCAACTCTTTCAATATCCTGGTCTACATCCAGACCAGTCTTTATTTTAATCACTTTAAAGCCTGCCGCGTAATTTGCTTTTGCTTCTTCCAGCATGGCTGCGGTATCTTTTATACCAATGGTAACCGACGTAGGCAATGCTTCTATTTTACGCCCATACAAATCTACCACGGGTATACCGATGAGCTGACAAAAGGCATCATGCAATGCAATATCTATCGCCGCAATCGTGCCGGGCAAATGAGGAAAC
>JAYUBR010000161.1:0-2392 GCA_043740775.1 Ferruginibacter sp.
TATCCCACTATTGATGCCAACGTTTTTTTCGACACCAATGGTAAATGCTATTTGTATTACTCCCGTGTGGCTTACAAACATCCTGTAGAAAGCGAAGTAGCTGCATGGGCCAGGAAAAAGGGCTGGTACAAGGAAATTGAAGAAAGCTGGGTATATGGCGTTGAGCTTAAACCAGATTTTTCTGGTGTAACTGGCCAACCGAAATTAATGCTTCGGCCTCCCGTTAGCCTTAGCGATAAGCAGTCTGAATGGGAAAGCAGGTCTGTTACTGCACAGGAAGCGAACCGCCGCTGGACGGAAGGCTCGGTAACGTTTAAAAAGGGTGGCATCTATTACATGATGTATTCTGCCAATCATTTTGGCGGCCAGTATTATGCCATAGGTTATGCCACGGCTGCTTCTCCTTTGGGACCTTATAAAAAAGCAGCCAATAACCCGGTGCTGCAAAAAAATACAGATAAGGGTGGGGAGGTTTCCGGCACGGGGCACAATAGCATTACTTACTCACCCGATGGTAAAGAAATGTTTTGTGTATATCACGGAAGAACTGCTGCAACAGGTGATGAAAGGGTTGTTTTTATTGACCGCATGACGGTGAAAGCCGGCATAATAACCATTGCGGGTCCTACTACCACCGCCCAAAAACTTCCTTCCGGCGTAACAGCAACTTCCATCAACAAATAACATTCAGTGATGAATAAATAAAAATCTTTTTTGGATTAGGCATTTACGTCGCAAAGTATTTATTCTATTGTTCAAGACCCTACTTTCTTTTTTTTCTTGATAAAAAAAAGAAACAAAAAAAATCAAGGCTGCAAATAAAAAGGCTGAAATTTTCAAAATAATTCTAAAATCAAGGAACTCGCCGCCATAGTAAAATACTTTATAGTTCATGCTGGCTCAAACAGCCTTGATTTCTTAACGGCTTATATTGAAAATTTATCGCACTTTTTATTCGAGGCCGCGGCCAATACGCGTTTGCGAAGTAAAAGGATAGTCTTAAATCTTTTTGAATAGTGAAGGGTGCCAGTGCATGGCTGCAAAACCCGATATTGAAGACACGGCTCATGAAAATATATGTTGCTTTCACCTAAAGACTATCCTTGGCTATAACACTCCAGTCATCATTACCATGGCCTTTAGCTATCCATTGATCCATAACCGCTGCAATAGCCGGTATAACGATCAGGGTTGTCGCGGCCTGGTTGGCTGCATCCATCATAAGTCCTGCATCTTTTCGTGCCATATTCAATTCCCAGGAGGGTTCATTAAACTTTGCTTCTGTAATTTTCTTTAACCGTGCAGGAACCATGGCACCAGGGTTCCAGTTATTGAACAGTGTAAGCAGTTCCGATGAGGGTATGCCATGCACCTTTGCCAGTGCCAGCGCATCAGCAAGCCCGGCAGTAAGACTTAATAAAAAAAGATTGCCTGATAGTTTGAGCCCTGCAGCTTTCCCTTCTTCCCCACCAAAATTGAGCAGTTTGCCAGTCATTTCAGACAACGCTGGTGAATGCTTTTCAATCACAGACTGATCGCCTGAAACAAGCATAAAGCCAGAACCTTCCAATGCATTCTGCGGCCCCATAAAAACAGGTGTATGTAAATAAGTAAAGCCTTTGCTTTTCCAACGGCGGGTTCTTTGTATGGCTCCTTTTACAGAAGTGGTAGTGTGGTCTATGATAACGGCCCCTGGTTGAAACCCTTTACTGGCGGCCTCCAGCACTTCATCAACTGTTGCATCATCTTTGAGCGTAACATGAATAACATCTGCACCCTGCACAGCCTCATAACTATTGTCGAAGGCTTTTGCACCATATTGTTCTAATGCTTTTGCTTTTGTGGCAGTGCGGTTCCAAACCTGCACGGTGTCACCTTTCTGCAACATTGCCTTCACGAAGTTGGAACCTAATAATCCCATTCCTAAAAATGCTTTCATACTAAAAATGTTTTTTGTAAAGTTAATGAAACGGCTTTCTGCACCGCCTGGTTTTTCATCCGGCTACTTTTTAAATTATACTCCGCAGCCGTGGGTCGTGTCCCAACGCACCACTACTCTTGCAATATTTGTAATCGCCGGTTTTTATGACCCCAATAAAATTTTAATAAGACTGTTGGATAGATAAAAACCCATATGCTGGTAAAAGAAAGTCGTACATGGAAGTAGGAGAGGTGTTTTTTTGGACAGCAACTATTAACAACTGCCAAAATCTATTACGGGAAGACCGGTTTAATAAAATAAAGTGCCATTCTCTTTTTCTGAGATCTATGATGAATAAAATTTAAATGGGGGCGTGTATCTCATGGACTCATTTTTTTTACACCTATTTGCTCAATTCCTTTCTGCAATTAAATGATGGGGCAATATATATGGTAAATAAAAACATCTTTT
>JAYUBR010000162.1:0-7961 GCA_043740775.1 Ferruginibacter sp.
GTCGGGATGGCAAGATTCGAACTTGCGACCTCCTGGTCCCAAACCAGGCGCGATAACCGGGCTACGCTACATCCCGAACTACTAAACTTATATTATACCATTTAGCTTTGATGCAGGCATCTCGTCTATTGGGAATGATCTAATAATCTGTAAGAACTTTTTGCGGAGAGAGTGGGGATTCGATCCGCCAACCGGCAGAACAATGTTACCTCATTTTCTCAATATCAAATAGCTTGCGGAGAGAGTGGGATTCGAACCCACGGTACAGTGTTACCCGTACGACGATTTAGCAAACCGTTCCTTTCGGCCACTCAGGCATCTCTCCTACCTGCCCTTAACTTTTATAAGGGGTTGCAAAAATACACTTCAACATCGTAATACCCAAAACTAAATGGAAATATGTTGAAATAATTTTAAAATAATTTTATGCGGCTCTTGAAATTAAATAACAATTATCATCCTGCACCAATTACAACGCAATCCCAACAATGCTTTTAACCTGGTGACAACTTTTATACTGTGCAAATACGGGCATAAAAAAATCCAGACTCAAAAACGAATCTGGAGATGATATTCTAAAACAATATTTTTACATAGCCGCCAACTGAACCTTCTGTTGTAACTCCATTACACTTTCTTTAAACAGGGTATCTGTATCCATTAAATCTTTTACTGTCTGGCAACTGTGAATTACAGTCGTATGGTCTCTGCCACCAAAATGTTCACCAATAGTTTTTAATGAATTTTTTGTAAAGGCTTTTGCCAAAAACATGGTGATCTGCCTGGCTTGTACAATTTCCCTTTTACGGGTTTTTTGCAGCAACTTGTCATAAGCCACATCAAAATACTCACAAACCATTTTTTGGATAGCGTCTATCGTAATCTCCTTACTGGAAGATTTTACAAAATTTCTTAGTACTTTTTTTGCCAATTCAAGATCTATTTCTCTCTTATTAAGCGAAGATTGTGCCAACAATGATATCAAAGCACCTTCAAGTTCACGAACATTACTGCTGATATTGTAGGCAATATATTTTACCACTTCCTTGGGCATTTCCAGCCCGTCATTCTTCATTTTCTTCTCTAAAATCTCAATCTTGGTGTCATAATCAGGAACCTGCAAATCTGCGCTTAAGCCCCACCTGAAACGGCTTAAAAGACGTTCCTGCACACCTTCCAGATCTTTAGGTGGTTTATCGCTGGTAAGTATTAGCTGCTTTCCACTCTGGTGAAGGTGGTTGAAGATAGAGAAAAAAGCATCCTGTGATTTTTCGGCCCTGTTAAAAAATTGCACATCATCAATAATCAGTACATCTATCAACTGGTAAAAATGAATAAAGTCATTGATGGCGCCATTGCGTCCATGATCTATAAACTGATTGATGAATTTTTCTGAACTTACATATAATACCACTTTATTATTGTGGATACGTTTTACCTCGTTGCCAATGGCCTGTGCAAGGTGCGTTTTGCCCAATCCTACACCACCATAAATTACCAATGGATTAAAAGAAGTAGTACCTGGTTTTTCTGCTACCGTTTTACCTGCACGCCTTGCTACCCTGTTGCAATCGCCTTCTATAAAACTGTCAAATGTATACGCATGATTTAACTGCGGATCTATCTGCATCTTTTTAAGACCAGGAATTACAAACGGGTTTTTAACCGGGTTATTTATAATTAAAGGAAAATCCATTTCGTTGTTTGAATATGATTTAAAACCATGACCAGGCACATCCATTGTAAGCGGTTTATTTTTACTGTTTCCGCTATCTACCATTATCCTGTATTCCAAACGGGCATCTTTACCCAATTCTCTTTTTAATGTTTTTGCAAGTAAGCTGATGTAATGTTCTTCCAGGTATTCAAAAAAGAACTGACTTGGTACCTGTATCGTTAATACTTTTTCTTTCAGGGCTACGGGTTTAATAGGTTCGAACCATGTTTTAAAATGCTGCCATTCTACAATGTCTTTGATTATCTCTAAACAATTAGACCATACTTTATCAAAAACTTTATCCATTATTCCTTAAGCAATTTACGAAATTATAAAATTATCCACACTCAAAATATTTCAGAACCTTCTGTCTATAGTAAATGAAAACCTATATTTGATGGGGAGAGCGAATATCAAAATAATTTGTTGAAAAAAAAATTTTTTATTCACTTGTTTTTTACATTACAACCACAGTATGGTACTTTGAGAATTTTTATTTTTCATTTTTTTTTTAAAAAAAATAAAAATTGTCTGTGTAATTCAGTCCCACCCTGCATTACATAAAAAACAATTTTCCCTGAACGTAGTTTTACTCTAATTTTAATTTTTTAAAAAAATACTCTTTTTGTTGCCTAAAAATATAATATTGTTTTTGGTTGAATCAGACCTGAAAATTGTCTTATAATTATTAAGGATACTACTAAAATAAATATAGCCTCAACTGTTTTTTTTTAAAAGGTTATCGTTACCCGGTTATTTACTTTCTAACAGCAATAATATTTCTTCCACCTATTTTATGTCAGTATAAATACAATCAATGCCAAAAGAAGAATATTTTACAATTGGGTTTTTAAGGTTTAAATATAGCTTACTTAAGCTTGATTAAGCGGGTGCAAATAAATAAAAATTTTAAACATCAAATGTATTTAATAAATATTGCCTCACAGAAATAAACAGTTAAAAATTTTATTACTAAATAAGTTTACTTTTACACCATAAACAACAACATTATGAGTTATGAATTAACCGGCAAATTAGTGGCCAAATACGATACAATTCAACGTACCGAAACTTTTAAAACAAGGGAATTTGCGGTAGAAAAAACAGAAGATATTGGCGGCAGAACAATTACCAACTATGCAAAATTTCAATGTATTCAGGATAAAACTGCCATCATTGATAAGGTAAATATCGGCGATGAAATAAAAGTTTCCTTTAACATCAAAGGAAGTAAATGGGAAAAGGATGGCAAGGTAAATTACATCACCAATTTAGATGCATGGCGCATTGAGCAGGTATTGCAGGCCGGTGCAGATAAGGGAGTTACAGACATTGAATATATGGAGCCATTGGATACTTTTTCCGCAACATCACCCGATGCAATTGATGATTTGCCATTTTAAAAACCAATGCCTTTGAAGGCAATAATGTACAGGCTTTAAAACTTTTGATAACTCAAAAATAAAAGAAACGAGCTTTGAAGGGAAGTGCTGATTTGCATTCTCTTCAAACTCCCTTTTAGGGAATTCAGGGGTATGCAACAACAAATTTCTCTCAAATTACTTCCTGAAGCAGCAGCAGATTACAAAGCTGTTATAAACCTGTTAGCAAAAACAGCCGGTAAAAATCCTGCTGATATTACCGGTTATTACATCCTCAAAAAATCTATTGATGCAAGAGGTAAATCCATCTGGGTAAACCTTACTGTTACTGCATTTATTGATGAACCCTTTCATAAAAGAACAATTCAATCATTTAATTTTAAAAGTGTACACCAATCTCAAAAAAAAGTAGTGATTATTGGCGCAGGGCCTGCAGGTTTGTTTGCTGCTCTACAGTTGATTGAACTCGGTATTAAACCTGTATTGCTGGAAAGAGGGAAAGATGTAAGGGCAAGGAGAAGGGACCTTGCCATATTGAATAAAGAAGGTATTGTAAACCCAGACAGTAATTATTGTTTTGGCGAAGGCGGGGCAGGAACTTACAGTGATGGGAAATTATATACCCGAAGTAACAAACGTGGAAATATTGACAGGATATTGCACCTGTTTGTACATTTTGGTGGCGAAGAAAAAATATTATACGAAGCGCATCCCCACATTGGCACCAACAAGTTACCCGTCATTATAACTGCCATGCGGCAACAGATTGAAGCATGCGGCGGGGATTTTTTATTTGAAAAAAAAGTAACAGACTTTATCATTGTAAATGAAAAAGTAAAAGCGGTTAAAACGGCTGATGGAAATATGTTTGATGGTGATGCGTTTATTTTGGCAACCGGCCATTCGGCCCATGATATTTTTGAACTGCTCCACCGCAAAAAAATACTGATTGAAGCAAAACCATTTGCCCTGGGTGTAAGGGTAGAGCATACTCAAAGTTTAATAGACGCAGCACAATACCACTGTACTGCAAGAGGAGAATTTTTACCTCCTGCAGCCTATAGCCTGGTACAACAAATAAATGGCCGTGGCGTATTTTCATTTTGCATGTGCCCCGGTGGTATCATTGCTCCGGCTGCAACTTCGCCTGGTCAGTTGGTGGTAAATGGATGGAGTCCATCTAAAAGAAATAACCCTTATGCCAACAGTGGTATGGTAGTGCAGGTAGAGATGAATGATGTTGTAGAAAAAAAAATTATTAACACTAATGGTGAATTGGCGATGCTGCAGTTTCAGCAATATACAGAAAAAAAAGCCTTTGCTGCAGGCGGAGGAAAATTTGTAGCACCTGCACAACGGATGGTTGATTTTTCGAGAAAAAAATTATCTGCTGATTTACCTGAATGCTCTTACCAGCCGGGCATTAAGGCTGCACCACTCAATGAAGTTTTACCTGATTTTATTTATAATGCACTTGCAAAAGGATTTGTTGCATTTGGTAAAAAAATGAAAGGTTATTTTACCAATGAAGCAGTGGTTGTTGCCACGGAAAGCCGGACATCGTCTCCTGTAAGAATACCCAGAGATGCAGAAAAATTAACCCATCCGCAACTAACTAATTTATATCCCTGCGCCGAAGGTGCAGGTTATGCAGGTGGCATTGTAAGTGCTGCAATGGATGGTGAACGTATTGCAAGGCAGATAGCAAATATGAAAATGTGAAAATTGCTCAATGTGAAGATGAAACCTTGCTTTAAATATTATTGTCCGGTTTGAAAGAATTTTCAAATTGAGCAATTTTCAAATTTGCTGATTTTCTAATTATTTTCTTTAATCTTACATCTTAATAAAACAACCAATGAATATTCTGGAACTGAAAAATGTACAAAAATATTTTGCCACTCAAAAAGCGGTTGACAACATAAGTTTTACAATTGAACAGGGAAGTATATTTGGATTGCTTGGGCCCAATGGTGCCGGCAAAACAACCTTACTCCGGATGATCACAGGAATTTTTTATCCTGACAATGGTGAGATATTTTTAAATGGTAAGCATTTTGACCCCGTGAAAGATGTAGGCCATATTGGTTATATGCCCGAAGAAAGAGGGTTGTATAAAAAAATGAAAATTGGTGAACAGGCACTTTACCTGGCGCAGTTAAAAGGTTTAAGCAGGGCCGATGCTATGAAAAAAATAAAAGCGTGGTTTATAAAATTTGAAATGGAAAGCTGGTGGAACAAGAAGGTAGAAGACTTAAGCAAGGGCATGAGCCAGAAATTACAATTTGTTATAACCGTTTTACATGAGCCGGAATTAATCATACTGGATGAGCCTTTCAGCGGATTAGACCCTGTAAATGCCAACCTGATAAAAGATGAAATTTTTAACCTGGCTAAAAATGGCAGTACGGTTATTTTTAGTACGCACCGTATGGAGCAGGTAGAAGAAATTTGCGATCATATAATCTTGATTAATAAGGGTACAAAAATTTTAGATGGCACGGTTACACAAATAAAAAATCAGTTTAAGCAAAATGTTTACCGGCTTGGTGCCACTACCGGTGCACACAATCTGATGACCTATATTTTTGAAGTAATTAAACATCAGCCAGATGAATTGCTGTTAAAATTATTGCATGACAGTACTACCAATGATGTGCTGAAATTTTTTATCAGCCAGGATATTCCTGTTCATTCTTTTAACGAAGTATTGCCAACGTTAAATGAAATTTTTATTCAACTGGTTGAAGGCACTCCCGAAGCAAGGCAATTTGAAACAATTAATTAATTTTTGATTATCATTTTACATCAACAAATATGAATAAGATCTGGCTGATACTAAAGAGAGAATACTTAACCAGGGTACGTAATAAAACATTTTTATTGTCTACTTTTTTGCTGCCCGTTGTAATGTTGCTGTTTATTTTTGGCAGCGCTTTTTTTGCCATGTCATCTAAAGAAAAATTAAAAAAAATTGCTGTAATCAATGATCCAGGCATATTCAGGGCAAATTTAAAAGGTGATTCTATCAGTTTGATTTTTGATTTTACAGGCAATGTTGACAGCACCAATTTTTCAGCCAAAGGGTATGATGCGGTATTGAATTTAAACAACGATTCTGCAACAAGAAAATTCACCATCCATTCAAAAAAACAATTGGGCATTGATGCACAGGGGCTGATAGAAAGCAGGCTGGACAGGGCTTTTGAAATTAACCAGTTGCAAAAAAAAGGTATCCGCAAAGAAACGCTGGATAGTATCAGCAAGCAATCAACAGGAGCTTTTACCATTTACAACCGCTTAACTTCAGAAAAGGGAAAATCGCAGGAAGTGAATGCACAATTGAATTACGGTGTAGGTTTTGCAAGCGGTATCCTGATTTATATTACCATGTTTATTTTTGGCGCTATGGTAATGAGGGGCGTAATGGAAGAAAAAACAAACCGCATTGCTGAAGTCATTGTGAGCAGCGTAAAACCATTTCAACTAATGATGGGTAAAATTTTAGGTATTGCTGCTGTAGGCTTGACGCAATTTTTTTTATGGATTGTTTTAATAATGGTTTTGTCTACAGCAATAGGTGCTTTCATTCCGCATGATCTGGTGCAGCAGGCTGGTGAGATGAACAAGAATATGCCCATGGGTGGTAACAATGCCATGGCACTGAAACTGATGGATGTTAAACAAACGATGAGTCAGGTAAACTGGACGCAGATTATCAGTTGTTTTATATTTTATTTTCTGGGCGGCTATCTTTTTTATGCCTCTTTATTTGCAGCTATTGGCAGTGTAATAAATGAAGATCCGCAGGAAGCACAATCACTGATGTTGCCCATCACCATGCCCATTATTTTTGCCTTTATCATTATGACGAGTAATTTAAATACTCCAGATAGTACAGTAATGGTTTGGGCAAGTATGATACCTTTTACATCGCCCATTGTAATGATGGCACGTATTCCAAGCGGCGTTCCGTGGCAACAACTGGTAGTATCAATGGCCTTGCTGATTGCCGGCTTTTTATTTACTACCTGGCTTGCCGCTAAAATTTACAGAACCGGTATTTTAATGTATGGCAAAAAAGCCAGTTGGAAAGAGATGTTTAAATGGGCTTTCAGAAAATCATAAAGTAAGCGGTAATTCAGGTTCATCTCCAAAGAGGCTTTTATAAATTTCAGATTTTGCATAGACATAAATTAGGCCGCTGATTAAGAATACTGTACAGATAAAACAGCCTGCAGCAAATCCTATAATTCCAAAAATAACGGAGGATGTTTTTACCATTGTAAAAGGTTCTGTTGGTTTGTCAAGTACAGAAATGATGGGTGTAGCTTTTTGCAAACGCCAGGTAGCTTCTTCCCGGTTGTTTACAGATAAATCCCGCTGCCGTAAAATCCGGCTTTTTTCCATTGATAAATTTTCTTTCGGCAAGCCGTATTCCAGTCTGTCGCCCGGTGTAAAGTATGTGGTATTTTGCAACACCACCGCTTTTTTATCTACCTGGGTTAGCATATCCTGTAATGAATCTATTTTCCTTATTGTAAAATTATAATCTGCCAGTGCTTTCGAAATTTTCAGGTCTATGTAAAACTGTGATAACTTATCTATAAAAACATTTGTAATGGGACTAATCAGTTTTTTATTGGAATTACTAAAATATATTTCCAGCACGCCATTTTTACTCATCTTGGCGGTAAGGTCATCACTTAATAATTCGCCTCCTAACGATGCTATTGCTTCAGTATCTGCAGGCATTTTAATGGTCTTTTCCCAAAAAAATGCATGATCATTTAAATCATCTGCAATTAATTCGGTAATTGTTTTATTATCAAATTGGGGTAAGCGGGTAAGTGCTGCTTTCT
>JAYUBR010000163.1:0-2390 GCA_043740775.1 Ferruginibacter sp.
TGTTTCCCAGGGAGCCGGATCGGTAGCGCTGCGCTTGCGGCCGGGATGTGTTTTTATTTCCAGCCAGCGTTCATTGTGTTCATCTTCCGTATCCCAAAAAGGTTTGGGATCTGCTGTATGAATAATCACCGGTATTTTTAATTCACCGGCTTTATCCCATATCGCATCCAGTCTTGGGTCATCTACAGTTACCCTTTTTCCACTTACATCTTTTACGTTAAACCCAAGGTCTTTAAATATTTTTAAACCGTTGGCGCCGTTTGCTACATCTTCTTCCAGTTGCTTCACCGCTTTCTCTGTCCAGCCATTGCCTCCCACATTATCAAAATCAATATTGGCAAAAACGATGAACCTGTCCGGATAATTTGCTTTCACATCGGCACACATTTTTTTTAATCCACTGCCATTACCGCCACTAAGGTTTACCATTACCTGCATGTTCAGCTTATCCATATCAGCGGTTAGTGTGCGAAGATTAACAGGCGACATCGCATTGCCCCATTGGTGATTGTGTACATCAATAAAAGAAAATTTTGCCCTTGTTAATTTATGCTGTGGTACCACCAAAGTTGAAACGGGATCATATTTTTCGAAGTTCATATCGCCCGATGACTGTGCCCACGAATTGTATGTGATTATAAATGCAAACAATGCCATTACATATTTCATATAAATTTTGTTTAGTGTAAAGCTATGAACAGGCTTTTACTAATAAAAACCATTCAACAAATTTAACTGACTTATTATCTATTTTTTAGATTAAAAGTTTTGTTTGAAAAATTCAATTGAAGGCTGCGTACGGTTGACGACACCGGCAACGGGAGCAGAAACAATTGCCCGGAAAAAATTTATAAATTTGCACAGCATGCAACCATATCTTAAAATACATTGTCAGCATTAAAAACCAAGTGTATGAAAAAAAATAACTCACTTATGCCATGGCGCATATTTGTATTTACAGGTATCACCCTGCTATTTTCAGCATGTATAAAAGACACGCTTAAACAAACCAAAACATATACTATCTACAGCGCTGTATACAAACAAAAATCGGATGTGCTGGCTTCTGTCAATGGCAACGCTACCGGGCCGGTTGAGCATGCAGGTAAAATTTACATCAAAGGCAACTATATTTATTTGAATGAAGTAAACCAGGGCATTCATATCATCGACAACAGTAATCCCTCCAGTCCGTTACAAATCGCCTTTCTGTCCATCCCCGGCAATCTGGATATTGCAATCAAGGGGAATATTTTATACGCAGACATGTACAGTGATTTGCTGGCACTCAACATAACAGATCCACGCCATGCAAAACTAACCGGCACGGTTGCCAATTTATTTACCGGGCGGGCATATATAAATGGTATCCAGTCAACAACAACCGACCAGGTTGCAGTTGGCTGGATAAAAAAAGATACTACTGTAATGGCAGACCAGGTTTACTTCGGCAACTGCAATGGCTGCCTGTTTGATATGGGTCCGGCACTTAGCGCAAGCACCTCAACCGGAACAGCAGGATCAATGGCAGGAATGGTATTGATCAATGATTACCTGTATGCCATTACAGAAATGCACAGCCTCGGTATTGTTGATATCAGCAATGCTCCTGTACCAAAACTGGATACCAGTTTTTTTGCGGGTTACGATCTGCAAACCATTTTTCCTTTTGAAAATAAATTGTTCCTGGGCTCAGCAGTTGGTATGTTTATGTATGATGTAAGTGATCCGCAACATCCTGCATCACTGGGTGAGTTCACACATGGGCGTGCGTGCGACCCTGTTATAACAGATGGCCATTATGCCTATGTTACCCTGCATGCCGGCGATGGCTGTGGTGGCGATGCAAATGAATTGCATGTAATTGATGTGAATGATCTGCTGCATACCCATCTTATTAAAACTTACCCACTTACAAAGCCAACCGGACTTAGTAAAGATGGTGACTTGCTTTTTGTTTGCGATAATACTGCTGTGAAGGTTTATAACGCCGCCGCTCCGGATGCATTACAATTGCTGCAACAGATAACAAGTAATGAACCGTACGATATTATTGCGGCCAATAATAAAGCAATGGTAGTTTGTGATAAAGGATTGTATCAATATGATTACAGTGATATAAACCATATCCGGTTGCTAAGTTTTTTTGCTACAAAAAAATAGTTGTTGAGCGTGCTTTTATGTACCGCCTATAGCTGCAATAAATTATATCCGGCCTAGATACCTGACCAATTCCGAAGCGAAGTGTTAGTCGCCAGCAGGCAGGCAATAAATGACATGAAAAAAACTTTCTGTACATCTGTTAACCCGGCAGGCTTATTCGGAGGGAGTATAGGTTTCATAGTGACTTGCTTTTTCTTCAAACTCCAATAAATATTTTTCATCTTCCG
>JAYUBR010000164.1:0-2390 GCA_043740775.1 Ferruginibacter sp.
TAGGCTGGACACTAAATTTTGAAATGTTCTTTTATCTTCTTTTCACACTTTCCTTATTGTTTAAATTTAACAGTGTATGGTTTGCCGGATTTATATTGGGCATATTATCTGTGCTTTCTATTTTTAAAACGCCCGATTGGCCTGCTGTTGGATTTTATGCTAATCCAATTGTTTTGAACTATTTATTCGGAATGATTGCCGGACAGTTGATACTGAAAGGTAAGCAGCTTTCAAAAAATATATCCATTCTTTTCATTATCCCGGGTCTTTCAATGTTATTATTGCCTTTGTACAAATATTTTCCTTTTCTCAGTAATGCTTACTCGTTGGCGGTAACATCCTTTTTTCTGGTTTATGGGTGCGTCTCGCTGGAAAGGCAGGTAAAAATTTTTGTACCTGGTTTTGTTTTATTTTTTAGTACAGCCTCCTATTCTCTTTACCTCATTCATTCAATTATTGCACCACTTGCACCAACTCTTCTAAAAAGATTTGGATTAATCTGGCCAATGACTTCTATTTTAATAAGTATAATTTTAGCATTAATTGCAGGAGCATTAAGTTATTTTTTTTTAGAGCGCCCTATTTCAAATGCACTAAACAGATACATTAAAATTTTTAATTTTTTCCCTGCAAAACTTTCCAGAGAGCAGGTACAAAGCTAAAATAATTCCCGGCCTCAGCGTCTCTAAATGAATGTGAGCAACACTAAAATACTGCCCTATCCTGATTATTATTTGACTTTATAGAAATCAACTCATCTGTTTCCGGTAAATTCAAAACAATTTAAATACTAAATGTTTTTCGTAGTGAAACAAGTATATTTTACCAGAGTAAAATTACAATTAAAGAATAAATGTGAACCCATAAGATAAGCGTAATTACTGCATCTTAGCCTGAAAATTTTTTATCCGCCATTTGAACTAAAATACTATGGGTTAAAAACCCAGAGGTTTAAAGACAGTTGACTAAAGTCATTGGAGCGGTAGGTTAAAACCCATTGAAACCTTAAACTAAAGTTCATTAAAACTATTCCAGAATAAAATTCTGATCGCTATTAGGCCCCTCTTTGTGGTGATTCAAATATTGCTGTATCATCTCGTCTTTATGTTTCCTGTACTCCATGCACCATAACCTATACCCCAAAGATGACCGCCCCAATACCGCTTCTTTAACTCTGAATATTCCACTAACAATATTTTTGCACTCCTCCCTTTTAAACTCTTCAACATTTCACTTATACTCAATTTGGAGGGTAACTTAAATGCAAATGAATATGGTCTTTGATTACAACTCCTTTCCGTATTTGTATATCTAAACTATCACAAGTCTGGCGGATTAACTCCCTGCATCGTATTTGTATATCTCCTCGTAAAACTTCATAACGATATTTTGTACTCCATACTAAATGAACATGCAATTGATGAACACTATGGTTGCCTTTTCTAATATTTTGCCTCCTACAAATTTAGTTAGATTTGTAGAAGCTAAGGCCTCGGACTAAAGTCCGTAGCTTGAACTACCGTATTGAGACCAGTCAAAAATGCCGGGCTTTAAACATTTCTATAATTTTTCGTATAATTTTCTCAGTGTGGTCCGGGTAATCTGCTGTTCCCAGTTTTTGCCCAAGGCGTTTTCCCAAAGCGGTTTCATACCAATTGATACATCAATCATTTTATCAAAATCTTCATCGGTAAGGTTGGCGCAAATGTTTTTAGGTATGTCTATCTGGTTTTTTTCAACCATATATTTAAATTCTTTTACGCCTTCAGGATAATACTCCTGCAGGTGATCGAACACGATGCAATTGCCAATGCCATGTTTGGTACCTAGCAAATAACTTAGGCCATAACTAACGGCATGGGCAACGCCTACCTGGCTATAGGCAATGCTCATTCCGCCAGCATACGATGCCATCATTAATTTATCATCGCTTTCGGCATCCCAGCCATCTTTGTTTACATATACATCCCTGCAAAGCTGCAAAGCTTTTTCGCCATAGCTTTTACTGAACTCATTTAAATACGTACCAGTGAGGCTTTCAATGCAATGGATGTAGCAATCCATGCCTGTATAAAAACGCTGGTTGGCGGGAGCATCTGCGGTTAACTCAGGATCCAATACAATCTGATCAAAGGGAGTAAAGTCTGAGTTCATTCCCAGCTTTTTTGTTGGGCCAGTTAACACCGTAGTGCGGCTCACTTCTGCGCCGGTACCGCTTAATGTGGGGATACCCACTTTATATACACCGCCCTGTTTTACCAAATCCCATCCCTGGTAACCGGCACTGCTGCCAGGGTTAGTCATCATCAGCGAAACTGCTTTGGCAAGATCCATTGCAGAACCGCCGCCAATACCAATTACACCACTCGCTGTTCCAAATTCATCCTTTA
>JAYUBR010000165.1:0-2386 GCA_043740775.1 Ferruginibacter sp.
CAGCAGGAATATACGCACTTATGAATCCTGAAAAAACTGCATCGGGAACTTGTAAGGGAACTTGTCCGCCAGAGATGGCGTTGATAAAAACCTTCATCGCATTGTTATCCGAAACAAACATGGTATAAGTAGCGGTTTTATTATTGATGGTGGATAATAATCCCCCCTTTGTAATTAACCGGTAATACAAACTGTCTGTTGCAGTGGCAGCAATGGTTTCACCAAGTGTTTTACCGTTTGGCGGTGTTACAGGGGTTTCTGTAAACTGCTCCAGATCTTTGTTACAGGATGCTAAAATCAGCATGGCTGCTACAACCGGCAATAAATTAATTTTTAATATTTTGGTAATATATTTCATACAAAGCGTTTTATTTTTTATTAACCATTAAATGTGGGCTGATTATTAATAAACATTATAACCAAAACTAAGGTAGTATAATCCACCAATGCGGCTGTTACCAATGGCATTGTAATAATATTGATTAAGTAAATTGTTGGCGCCTAATTTAATAATAGATTTTGTTTTAGGAAGTTTATAACTTACCTGTGCATCTACTGTTTGTACAGAAGGTAAATTACCATTGGCTAAATCTCCCTGAAAATAAAATGCATCCTGCCAGCGATAAGCCACTGCAAATCCCATCCGGTTATTTTTACCAAAACCTGAGTTGGCAAAAGTGGCGTTTACTTTATATTGGGGCGAATTAAAAGACGCAATAAAATTGGTGGGTACATCCGTTAAATTATCTGAAGCCGCATTTACACTGAGTGAATAATTGCGGGCTAATTTATAATCCAGCCCGATACCAAATCCATAGGTTTTTACTTTTGATTGGGAGTTGATCGGTACAGAATAAATCTGACCTTTATCTGCATCTTCAGATATTATAGGAGCTCCGGTGCGTGACTGAACAACCGTTCTGCGTGCAAGAAAGTTAGTGTACTGACCGTAGTATCCATAAATATCCAGCAGCAATTTTGAATCAATCAGCAAACCTTTATAACCTGCTTCAAAAGAAGAAATGGCTTCAGGTTTTAGCGTGGTAAAATTCTGCTGAACAGTTTTACCTGCTTTTAAAGAATCCCTGTCGTAAGCAGGATTGGTATCAAAATGATAAATATTTCTAAATGCATCATTGCCACCAATTAGTTTATAACTAACCAGGTCAAGATTGATCCACTGCATTTGGGTAGAAGGAAAACGGTAAGCGGTTTGGTAACTCAACCTGATATTACTGTTCTTGCCCACTTTAAATACCGCAGTAACCCTGGGTGTAAAACGGCCTTTGAAATTTTGATTTTTATCGTACCTGGCAGAAGCCGTTATTTTAACGCCGTTTGTAATTGCCCGGGATGCCTGTATAAAAGCGCCCATTTCGTTAATGCCTATTGTACCTGCCGTATCTGCAAACAAAGTTCCCTGCGAACTCAATACATATCTTTTGTAATTGCCCCCAATAATAATATCAGCAACAGATTTGGTTACAGATGATAAATTATAACTCCCCTCTGCACCATACAAATCAGTTCTGTCTAACAAAGCACCTCCCTTTGGCACAGGTATTTTGCGTACCCTGTTATAAATGTCATTGAATTCAGAGGTACCAACCACAGGTCTTCCAACATCTGCGGTTGCCCTTGCAACAGTATGTGCATCAGCATCTGTGGAACCACCAAGTTTAGCTGCCAAAAAAGCCTGGCCGTATTGGGCATACCATCCCGTAGAGCCGCCACTGGGCTTCCATGCTTCATTAAAATTCTGCGTGGTGGCGCCAAGATTATAAGTTTCGCCGGCATTTTCCTGTGTAGTATATGCCCTTAACATCCAGTTTTTATTATTCAGTTCCAGTTTGTACTGGCCCATTTTAAAATCTTTGATAGAATACCTTGAAGCGCCGGTGTACACGGTGTTTCCTGTACCCCAATAGGCTGCCAGGATGGCTTCTGTACCAGGCGTTATTTTATAATGAAAAGAACCGCCCAACTTAAAGTTTACTGTATTGGGATCTATAATTTGCTGCTCTGTATAACCGGTACGGGATACATTGATTGGTTGCTTGGTTAAAGTACTGATAAAGGGCGCTAAAAAAGGAGCCTGCCCTGCCACCCCTCTTAATACCTGGCGGATATCCGCAGTAGTTTCATCACCAAACACATTTACACCATCATAGTTTGGATCTGTATCCCTTGTACCTGCCCTCAGTTTTCCGTTCGACCGGTCGTAGTCCCTGTAATCAGTGCCTATCCAGTCTTTTGCCTGTATTAATTCTGTGGTAATTTTAAAAGCAAATTTATCAGATACTTTTACCCCCCATCTTAAAGCCCAGTTATGATAAGGAGATAAAGGCCTTTCGCTTCCGTCAGCATGCATAATTCCTTCTTTCAC
>JAYUBR010000166.1:0-2385 GCA_043740775.1 Ferruginibacter sp.
TGCCATTAAATAATCGTAATACACTTCCTGAATGAGTTGCGGATCTTCAGTTAATAATTTAGCCGACCATAATCCATGATTGAGATCGGCTCCACGTGACTCTAATTCTGTAGCCATTGCACCATCTAAAATCACCATTCCTTTATCGGCAATAAAAGAGTCAAATAAATTTTCATATAAATAATCTGGTCCCAATATTTGTGTATGATTTGCCTTTTAAAGATGACTCATTTAAAAAGGGCTCCCTGTTCATACAAATAATTTTATGATGATACCTGCGATAGCCGCAAGAGCGATAATATATGGCTCCTGTATTTTCTTGCTGTAAAGTAAAGCCAATATTGTTACCAAGGCTATTAGGGCAGTTGGAATATCTTTTATATTTTTTAATGCAATTACCAATACCGCACCAGCCAAAGCACCTACAACAGCGGCTGTAATACCATCCACAAAGGCTTTGACGGATTGGTTTTTTGCAATTTTTTTAAAGTAAGGAGCGGGGATAACCGTAAATAAATAGCAAGGTAAAAACGTAGCAAATGCCGCAACCGAAGCGCCCGGAAATCCTGCCACCAGGTAACCGATAAAACCAACGGTAATTACAACAGGTCCGGGTGTAATCATTGCCACTGCCACGGAATCTACAAACTGCTGTTCGTTTAACCAATGATTTTCTGTTACAACGCCGGCATGTAAAAATGGAATGATGGCCAGGCCGCTGCCAAAAACAAACGCCCCTGCTTTGGCAAAAAAGATCGCTATTTTACCAAGCGTACCGGTATCAAATGTCCAGAAACCAATTTGTAAAAGAACCAATGATGCCGCAGTTTTATTGCTGAACCATTTAGGTGGCGCTTTAACAATCATGTAAATAAAACCTGCTACCACAAATAACAAAACCTGTTCCTGTTGTGTAAAGAATGTGATGGCTGCCGCCGTTAAAAAAAACAACCATAACAATAAGTTTTGTTTAAATGAGCTGACATTAAATTTACCGATAGATTTTACAGTGAGTTTATAAGCACTGTTTGTAATGATACCTGTTACCGCTGCGCCTACTCCATAAAAAACAGCCTGCATCCACGATAGGCCACCGTATAATTTATAGGCCATGCCCAGCAATACAACCATTATAAAAGAAGGAATTACAAAAGCAATACCAGCCAGCGTTGCTCCTAAAATACGTTTGTGTACAAAGCCAATATAAATGGCTAATTGAGCAGCCAGCGGACCGGGTGCCAACTGCGCCAAAGCAAGCCCCTGTTTATATTCTTCTTCTGATATCCATTGCCGGTTTTCTACCAGCTCTTTATACATGTAGCCCACCAATGCAACGGGGCCGCCAAAGCCGGTTGTGCCTAACTGCAGAAAGTAAAGTACAAGTTGTTGCAATGTATAAGGTTTGGTTTGATCAGTCATGTGTAATTGATCGTTAATTTTAGTAAATAAAATTTAAAACAGGGGTTGGGCTTTTCAAACCCGGAGCTGAGGATTAAAAAGCTATCTAAGGGTAGCAGGTATTTAAATGCCTGTGGTTGAAATGCTATCAATATAGAGCAACTTTATCAATCATTACATCCCAGTGTGCAATCAATAATTCAAAGCGGAGTTGCTCATCCTTTTTTAATTTTTCTGCATCGGGGTAGAGTATTTTTTTGTATGGCTCCGTTAGTGCTGCATCAAAAGCCTTATCGCTGTTTTTAAAAACAATGGTTACTTTAAAATCCCAACGGGTATCTTCTCCACTGTGTAGTTTTGGTTGTTCTGCAGTAACAGAAATAATATCGCCTTTTTCGATAGCCTTCTTCAACAAAGGATAATGATTTGTTTTCCATAAATGAATGAACTCATCTGCAAATCCCCATTTTACTTTGTAATAATTTTCGATGCTAAAACTGGTTTCAGCCTTTGCAGGTTGTGCCTGTGTGGTTGCAAGTGAAGCGTTGAAAACAACAAAAAATAATACAGTAGTAACACTGCATCTTTTCTTTAAAAATTTTGTGTAAAAACTATATATATGGTAGCCAGCGCAAAAGCCAAACACCGATTTAAGGACATTAAAGGTAATTAATACGATGGATAGAATGAGTGCGGTGTTTTTTAAATCAAGCACAAAAAAAGTCAGTATTGCCAAAGAAAAAAGAAAATCAATTTTTGCGGCAAATCTTTTCGGCGCCCGGTCTGTTGGTTTATTGTTAACTCCAAAAGCAGCTACCAGTTTATTGCTGATAATATTCAGCATGCTGTAGCCGGGAAAGTTAAAGCCCCGGGCAAAAAAATCAATCACCAAAAATGCAGGAATAATCCAGGTTGAGGTAAGCATGTACAAACCAGTAAGCAGCACGACAATCCCTGCCGTTATTCTTGCTTTATTTTCATTGATTG
>JAYUBR010000167.1:0-7916 GCA_043740775.1 Ferruginibacter sp.
GTTCTACGATAGTTTCCAGATAATCTTTTACTACGCCCTGCGCAATACGATCACCTACTGTGGGAATGCCCAATGGACGTTTTCCCCCTTGCTTCTTTGGATACATCCGACGCTTCTCACTACATCCCTATACCTTATGGCATGGTTCAAGTAACTGATAACCTTAACTGCATTTGCAATCGTGGTAGTAACAGTTTACTTCTTGTTACTGCAGTACGCTCATTAATGAGAAAGCCTCTCACGTTTCGTATAAACGCCTGTGTAATGTTCTTGCCACCTCAATACCGGAGAGCCTGCAACCAATAAACAGCCACCCGTTGCAGCTATATCCTGCCAATGCTTGAAAATCAACAGTTTGGCTCCCGACTGAGTTCCTTTCGATATGTCATCAGTGGTTCATTTACATTCAACTCCATTACACCTACCTGATGATATCTTACGACACCTTTTAACCCCAACGCTCAGTACCTTATCTTTTGAATAAAGCACCTTGGGGCGGTTTGCACACTCCCGCTGTAGGGCGTATACGGCAGGCCTGCTGCCATCATTTATACAATTGCGAAACAATCTATTGATCTATTGTTTCTCGTGACACACTTCAGCCCGAACCAAAGCACAATAGATTACAAATGCCGAAGATAACTCCCGTCAGCCCGTATTTTGCCACCCTCCCCCTGTTGTACGCATACCCTTTCTACGTAGTCGTCTACAATGTGGGTCTGTGTCAACCGCATGATGGTTGACGTGTGTTGGGCAAGGCAGGCTTGGGCAGGTTGGCTTCTATGCAGAGGGTTTGTGTGTCTGCCCATGTGCTTGACTTGCGGCGTTGGCTTATTAGGGTTGCCAAGTTGTTAGATTTGTTTGTCGAGGTACTAAAAGTGTTTGTCTGTGTCCAATAATTATTTAGCTAAAATTCAATATGCCCTCTAACACCAAATACAGGCACAGGACCTCTGTCTTTATTATAGCCGGGGTTGGTCACGAATTGATAATTTAAGGTCAGCCAAAAATATTTTGAAAGATGAGCATTGTAATAGGTTTCTACTATTTTTTCTTGTCCATAATTCAGATTGCCATCTCCAATAATAAAGCCATAACCACCTGCTTTTAAAAAGGCTTGATGATTTGCCGATATGCCATTGATAACGGTTGCAACACCGCAAACATCATCGGGTCTTTTCCACTTGTTGCCTTTTACGGATAAGCCAAGGCTAAGTGTTTGGTCTATCTCTGTAAATGCCCAAGATGCGTATTTGCCATCGTTCCATCCAACCCTACTAAAAACCCCAATCTCGTTGGTCAGTTCTTGTTCTATATTTAAGCCAAGTGCATATTTACTGCCACCATTTTTATCATTTTTTACATTACCTCTAATTACATCAAGTGTAAAAGTGTCATTATTTGAAATGGCTTTTAAACCGTTGGCATAAGAAGGTGCCCTGTTGTGGTTGCTACTTGCCAACAAATGGATATTACCTTGCCTTTTATTGATGGATATTTTATGTTGGTACTCGAATGTTTCTGCATGTGCCTGAGTATTGTATTCCATTGTATGGAAATTGGCAATACTTGGCTCTGCAACGCTTGACAAACGAATAGCCCACTTCGGTTTGATTAATTCAACAACTAAACCTTCTGTATAACCTCTTGTATTGGCTGGATAATCCCATGCACCATTTGCCCATAAAGACCAATTGAAAAATTGACTGCGTGGGTCTTTGCTATATTTGTTATCATCATAAAAATCCGCAATGGAAAATTTACCTGCACTAATGGTGATTCTGCTTGTCGGTACTTTGTCTTTTATTTGGTTTACATCGGCTGGCACATCTTCATAAGTAGTATTGCCAAGGGGGATGATTTGTTGCAAATATGCCCTTGCAATAAAAATAGCTGGCTCTACTGCCCCAACCCGATAGGTTTCGCCATTTAATGCACCTGCTACGCCACTTGCAAAACTTAAACCTTTGCCTCCTGAAATCTCGGGATTAAAATAGAAGGCTGCCCCTTTCCACAACTTCCTTCCTAAAAATAAAGTTGTGGTTATGCTTGATGCAGTTGGTTCTACACTATCTACCAAACTTTTATCGCCACTGTAAGCGGCTTTAAAGCCTGAATGTTTTTGGGATATAAATGTTAGTTGAAAATGGTTTGTCCAATTGTTTTGTTTTGACGTGTCATTAGTTTGTGCCAATGTGTATTGGCTCATTAACACGCATGAAATGCACAATGCAAAATATTGTTTCATTTGCTTTTTATTTTTTTTGCTGAAAAATAAATGTAGCATGTTGCTTTACCGATGATAGTGGCTGTTATTTGCCAACCAATCAACCACTATTACCAAAACAATGAGAATGATAAAGGCTGCTATCCACTGCTTTCTTTCTTTGCTCATAGCCATTGATTGAATTTTTTAATGAACCAATTTTTTACGAACTGGGTAAGAAAACAATAACTTATTAAAATGCCGAACAACCAGGGAAAATAACTTAATGGTAACGGCTGCATTTTTAAGGAAGCTGCAAGTGGAGAAAACGGAATAGCAATACCCATAAGCATGATTACCGAAGTGAGTGCTACTACCGGTGCGGTTGCCCAACTTTGAATGAACGGAATTTTTCTTGTGCGTATCATGTGTACGATAAGAGTTTGTGATAACAGCCCTTCAATGAACCAACCGCTTTGAAACAGGCTTTGGTGTTCGGGTGAATTGGCTTTAAAGAAATAGAACATCACGATAAATGTTACGTAGTCAAAAATGGAACTGATAGGGCCGATAAATATCATGAACTTGGTAATGCCTCCTGCATCCCATTTTTTTGGGGTTTCTAAAAAATCTTCATCCATCCTGTCCCAGGGAATGGATGTTTGCGAAACATCGTACAATAAATTTTGTACTAATATTTGCACTGGCAACATAGGCAAAAAAGGTAAAAATGCGCTTGCACCCAGCATGCTAAACATATTGCCAAAGTTGCTGCTTGCAGTCATCTTGATGTACTTGATGATGTTGCCAAATGTCCTTCTGCCATAAACAACAGCTTTTCGCAGCACCATTAAATCTTTTTCTAACAAGATAATATCTGCACTTTCTTTGGCTATATCTACCGCCGTATCTACGCTGATGCCTACGTCTGCATCTCTTAACGCTGCTGCATCGTTGATACCATCGCCCATAAACCCAACGGTGTGCCCTTTGGCTTGTAACAGCTTCACAACCCTCGATTTTTGGATGGGGCTAAGTTTTGCCAAAATAGCAACATCGTCTATTTGTTGTTGCAATGCCTCATCGCTCATATTTTCCAAATCGCTGCCCAACAATATCTTGTTAAAATCAATGCCAACATCATGGCATATTTTTTTGGTAACAATTTCATTATCGCCCGTTAATATTTTTACATTTACGCCCAATTTTCTTAGTGCTTCAATAGCTGTTTTGGCTGAAGGTTTGGCGGGGTCTAAAAAACCGATGAACCCAGTAAGTATCATATCCTTTTCATCTTCTATTGAATAGGTAAGTGCCCTATCGTCGAATTCTTTGATGGCGACCAATAAAACCCGTAATCCTTCTTTATTTAATTTTTTAGAGGTGTTCAATATTGTTGAACGTACACTTTCATCAATAGCAATAATCTTATCCGATTCTATATGCAATTGTTTATCCTCTCCGGGGTCAAATGCCTGACTGCATAAGTTCAACATTTCTTCTACCGCTCCTTTGCATATCAATAAATGTTTGCCATTTCTTTGTTTTAAAATAACGCTCATCCTACGCCGCTCAAAGTCAAAAGGTATCTCATCTACCTTCAAAAAATATTCATCTACTTTCAAATGATCGTGTACTTCTACATGCTCAAGCACTGCAACATCCAATAAATTTTTTAGCCCTGTTTGGTAATAACTATTTAAGTATGCCCATTTTAATACTTCCTCATCTTCATCGCCAAAAATATTCAAGTGCCGTTCCAATACAATCTTATCCATTGTAAGCGTACCTGTTTTATCGGTGCACAAAACATCCATCGCTCCAATGTTCTGTATTGCATTCAAGCGTTTTACAATCACTTTTCGCTTGCTCATATTAATTGCACCTTTTGCAAGGTTGGCGGTAACAATCATTGGCAACATTTCGGGGGTCAATCCTACGGCTACGGCTATGGCAAACAGCAATGCCTCTAACCAATTGCCTTTTACCAACCCATTGATTAAAAAAATTAACGGCACCATTACCAACATGAATTTTATGAGCAGGTAACTTACTTTGTTCACCCCTTTATCAAAACTTGTTTCAGCGCTTTTGCCAACAATGGATTTGCTCAATGAGCCGAAATAGGTTTGGTTGCTTGTGTTTACAATCATGGCGGATGCAGAACCACTTACCACATTTGTACCCATAAAACAAATATTGTCCAGTTCAAGCGGCGATATATTATTTGCATCCCGGATAGCTAAATTTCTTTTTTCAGCGGGCATGGATTCGCCTGTAAGCATGGCTTGGCTTACAAATAAATCCTTTGACTGTATAATGCGGCAATCGGCGGGTATCATGTCGCCGGCAGAAAGAAAAACAATATCGCCCGGCACTAACATTTTAATATCAATTTCTTTTTTGCTGCTTGTACGTAAGCCGTCTTTCCGCAAAACCGTTGCTGTGGTTTTTACCATGCTTTTTAACTGTTCGGCGGCACGGTTGCTCCTAAACTCCTGCGAAAAGCGGAGCAACGAACTTACCATAACCATAATGCACACCATGATAACGGTTTTGTAATCAGCTTCGCCTGGTGTTGCAAGCCATATATCCATGATGAAAGATATAATGGCAATGATGATGAGAATACCAATAAATGGGTTGATGAATGCTTGTACCAATTGCTTTATCCACGATGGTGCTTTTTCGTGGTGTACCTCATTCAAACCAAATGTTTTTAGTTTTTCTTCTACCTGTGCAGCAGTTAAGCCATCGGCATTTGTATCTAACATAGCAAAGAATTGACTGCTATCGTTACTACTGGCATTTCTTAATTTGGTGGATGCAACCTCATCTATACCATTGGTATTTTGCGAAAAGGATAATTTATTTTTAATAGTTTCCCTAATTAATTGAGCCATCGTATTACAGTTTTAAGTTGCTGATTGTTATATTGTAATAAGTGCAAGACCGCATATCGTTTTAAAAGTGTTGTAAAATTAAAAAAGCCCCATTAAAGAGGATGTTAGGGATGCTTTAGAATATTATTAGAAAATTATTAGAATGAACAAAATATCAGAGGTGTGGCAGGATAATAGTAAATGTTGTACCGATGTTTTCGGTGGATGCAACGTTAATATTGCCACTATGCAACGATATTATTTTTTGTGTCAAGAAAAGACCTATTCCGTTTCCGTCAATAAATTTTTTATTAGCCCCCCTGTAAAATGGCGTAAAAATATGCTGCAGTTCTGTTTTGCTTATGCCAATGCCTGTATCTGAAAAAGTAAGGATGATATTTTTTTCATTGTAAGAAATTTTGGCAATACTCAGGTTGTTGTTTGAAAATTTGCATCCATTTTCTATCAGGTTAACAAAAGCTGTTTTTAATAAATATTCATTTCCATTTACTGAAATAAAATTATCGTTATCTATCTCTTTTTCAAAAACCATATCCACGCTATGCTTGGGCTGGTTATGCAATACATCATTCCTTGCATCCAATAAAACTTCGTCTAATCGGATGGGCTTAAAAGCAATTTCCGTTTGGTCGTAACTGGCTTTTGCTAAGTCCAATAAACTGTTTGAAAGGCGTATCAATTTTTGGGTGTCCGAAATAATGTGTTCGATAGATTGTTTATATTCTGTGTTGCTCCTTTCTTTTTGTATGGTCAATTGCATTTCTGCCAACATCGCCGTTAGCGGCGTTCTTAGTTCGTGTGAAATGTTTGACACGAAATATTTTTGTGCATCAAAAGAATTTTCAAGCCTGTTCAGCATTTCATTGAAAGTAATTGCCAATGCTGCAAGTTCATCTTTTCGGTTGCCTTCCTCCACTCTTAAATCTAAATTGGTGGCAGTAATTTTTTTAACCTTATCTACCAACAATGAAACAGGCTGCAACGATTTATTTGCCAAAAACTGACCAACAAAAAATAGAACTATTACTGATAAAAGAAAAGAGATGATAAGCGTATTGCGAAGGTATACCAATTTGGCAAGCCCATAACCATCAATCGCCGCAGAAGTGATTACATATTGTTTGCCGTTGTGTTCGTACAAAAAACCAACCACCTGCATATCCTTGATGTAAAACTGCATTTCTTTCTGTGCCTTAATGCTATCTATCATTCCTTGTGTCTCTTTTACTTTGTCTATTTCCACGGCATCGTGATATAACAAATTAAAAGTGGTATCGTAAACAGCAACCTCTTCTTGAAACAAAGCATTGGGTGCTTTTTTATAAATCAACTGTAAAACATTTGAAGCAACTTTTGTATCAAATAGCAGGTTTGCTTTTGTAGCCCCTTGCTGCTTTAATCTTTTAAAATATTCTTCTTCCCTTGTTTGCGAGGAAGTAAAGTAAACAGTTAAAGCAAATACCAACAGTAACGCTGCAATAAGAGAAGTAAATAAAAGCGTAAGCTTTGTTTTTATTTGCATGGTCAGTCTTGTTTAAAGATAAAACCAAGTCCAGGTTTGGTGTGTATCAGTTTTGCATCAAAATCTTTATCAATTTTTTTACGTAGGTAATTGATGTAAACGTCAATAAAATTAGTACCTGTGTCAAATGTAGTTTCCCAAACATTTTCTGCAATTTCAGTGCGGTTCAAAACCCTTTCAGGATTTTGCATCATATATTCTAGCAACTTCAATTCTTTTGGTGTCAAAGAAATTTCTTTATTGCCACGCTTTACAATTTTAGTATGCAGGTTCAATTCAAGGTCGGCATATTTTAAAATGAAGCCCTGTAAATTAGTGTTGGTGTTATTGCGTTTTAGCAAGGCTCTTATGCGTACATGCAATTCCCTCAACTCAAAAGGCTTTACTAAATAATCATCTGCACCTGCATCAAAGCCTTCCACTTTATCGTCTGTTGTACCCAATGCGGTGAGCATTAAAATTGGGATGTTTGGTTTTTGCAAACGTATTTCTTTGCAAAGGTCTAAGCCGTTGATGTTTGGCAAAATAATGTCTGTAATGATAATGTCGTAATGGTTGGCAAGTGCTAATTTTTTGCCCATTAGCCCATCATAAGCAATGGTAATGGCAAAACCCTGCTCTTCCAGCCCTCGTTTAATAAGTTCGGCAATCCGTTGATCATCTTCTATCAATAAAATTTGTAGCATCCATCTTTTTTTAATTATGTAAATGTACTAATAGGTTGTTGGATTGTGGGGTGGTGGGTAGCTTTGGTGCTTTGCATTTTGTCTGCCCGAATTGAAAGGATGTTTGCCGTGCGTTGGCTATTCGGACTGGAAGAACGTTTGCGGATGATATCTTTTTGCATATTTCTCAATGCCAGCCAGCAAACCTGCAGTATCTAACCAATTCAGGTAATGTGATAGGGTGGTTGTATTTCCGGCACCGGTTAGTTGCCCCATTATTTTAGTATACGAAAGTATTTGTCCGGAATAAGTACATCCCAATTCAAAAAGCCGCTTTATCAAAGCCGGTTTATCTACATGGGTCAGCATCAGTATGTCTTTTGAAATGCTGGTCTCAATCAGGGAGTGCTGAACGTATGCCTTCCATCGCTTTTCATCACTGATTAGTTCCGCCGAACCAGGGTAACCACCACTCCAGGCATACTGATTTGCATCCCATCCAAATGCTTGGTGCATCCCTTCAAAAGACCAGTGACCCATATAAGTGCTTTCAAATCTTCCGGCCAGTGATTCAGTAAGCCCTTGCTGAAGTAACAGCCGGGATGAGCCTAATAAAATTA
>JAYUBR010000168.1:0-2376 GCA_043740775.1 Ferruginibacter sp.
CTTACCAGCAACAGTGGCGATAATTTTTTTCCTTTCTTAAATTTTTTTAAGTTGGCTGTTACATGCATATTTTCTTTGGGTAAAAGTGGCAGTTCGCTGGCTCTTAAAATATCCTTTGCTTTTTTAATTTGCGTTTTTACTTTTTTCAATTGTTTCACCAGTACTGCTGCTTCGGATGAGGGCATCAGTAATTCAAGATAGTCTGCGGCCGCAGGAAAATCATGTTCTTCGGGATTGGCTAACCAAATTTTATTCATAAGAAAATATAAATTAAAAAATTAAAAATTAAAAATCAAGTTCTTTAATGGCAGGATCATTTAGTAAAATTGCAATCAGTTTTTCGTGATTGTCTTTACTGCCGGTTAATTTCCAGTGGCCGGTTATATTTTGTTCGGCGAGTGTTTGGGTGCCACGAATTACTGTTAAATGCGCACAAGTAAAAATTTTTTCATATCGCTCTAAAGTGTCATTGGCGTATGTGCAAACAATCCGGTAATCCCGTGAGCCGCTTCGGGTATCAATATAATGTTCTGCAAATATCAGCAGGGATAAAACACACAATACTGCTACTGCCCCTGCAAAAGCTAAAAAAATATAGCCCGCTCCCACGCTCATGCCCAATGCAGCACAAACCCAGATGGTAGTGGCGGTGGTTAGTCCATTGATGCGGTTGTCATCTTTAAAAATAGCGCCGGCCCCCAAAAAACCAATGCCGGTAATAATATTAGCCGCCAGCCTGTCTGGATTGCTGATCCCGATTTTAACAGACAGCATCGTAAAAATGCAGGAACCTACCGATACAAGCATGAGGGTTCGCAACCCCGCCGGCTTGCTGCGGTATTCCCTTTCCACGCCTATAATGAGGCCTATGAACATAGCTACTATTATTTTAAAAACGTCTGCGTAATACAACTGCATGGGTTAGGTTTAAAGTTTAAATTTACTTATTATTATGCATCATTATGGAAGTATAGTTACTAATGAAGATCTTTCCAACAACATCATATACCTCCCTCAATGATGCTAATATGGTTTTTTAACCGGGTCTTTTCGCATGTCAAACAGGCAAAGCTTTGCAATGGTATGGTTGGTATATCTGTAAATAGCTGTTTGTGTGGATTAAGTATAATGCTTTGGATATTTTCTTTTTTTGAAAAAGGCTTACCAATTGCAGGATGATTTACTTTTAACTCAATGCGTTGTTCTGATTTTATCTAAAAAGTGGTTGACAATTTTTGCAGAATTCTTTAAGCAGATATTGATAAACACGAAGTGTGTTATTACGAAAACGTTTGGTAACAACTATTTTTTTCTCCATTCATTCATTTCGTTTTTGAAATCTTCCCAAGGAATAGTTTTATTTTCATTCGCTTCCCGGATAGCTATACCCAGTTCATTCTCTTGTTCCTGGTTAAGTTCATCAATGATATCATTTTTGCCTGCATAAAATGCCACATCTTCCATTACCTGGTTTAATGTGGCTTCATCTTTATGTCATCAGGCAGTTGATATATTTTTAATTTTATATTATCCCCCATACTAAAAAATTTATGAATTGTAATTTACAAAAATTGTTTGAAAGTGTAGAATGCTTGTTGATAAATGCCACAGTTCTAAATCCTGAGGTACCTGTTCCTGTACTTAAGTTAGTATTATTTTGGTTTAGTAACTGAATAAACAACATACAATATCGTATCAAATTTTTTACTTTTATCTGCACCTAAAAATAAAGACAATAATGACAAAAACAACATTTAAACAAAGCATAACAGGTAGTAAACCACCACAAAATCTATCCGTTTATTTGAAGGCGTTGTGGCACGATGCAAAAGGTAATTGGGCAAAAGCACACACACTGATACAGGATTTTGAAGACAAAGATGCCGCATGGATCCATGCCTATCTTCATCGGAAGGAAGACGATAACCGGAACGCTGATTACTGGTATCGCCGTGCCGATAAAAACAGACCTGCAGCAGATTTACAGGTTGAATGGGAACAAATTGTAGCAACGTTTTTATAGCGAAACATATTCCACAGGCATTACCCGCATTTATTAAATGGAATGTATATAATTTATTACAGCCGCAGCATAGTTTTAACTTAACCTTACATCACTGGCAAACCCGGATGGTCTATTTTTATTCTGTATGAATAAAAAACTACCACTCATTACACTGCTTATATTGTGCTCATTTTTAGCAAGCGCCCAACATGATTTTTTGGTATTTAAAAAAGGAAATAATATCCTCAATTATTTTAAAAAATATTCCTACATCAATTTTCAGTTGAAAAATAAAGAATGGTATACAGCCTATATTACAAAAGTGCAAAACGATTCTTTTTACCTGAGTACTTTTGTGATACACTATAGTT
>JAYUBR010000169.1:0-7882 GCA_043740775.1 Ferruginibacter sp.
CCATGCGCAACGAATTAAAGAAAGATAAAGATGGGGTACAGTTTCACCTGCAGTCATTTTCGGCCGTTCACCTGGGCACTTTATTAAGCGACCGCTACCTTACCTACGGTAACCTGAAATATGTGTACATGCTGGGCGCTATTGCTTTTTTAATATTGCTGATTGCCTGGTTTAATTATATCAATTTGTCAACGGCAAACTCCATAAAACGTGCCGGTGAAGTGGGCATACGAAAAGCCATCGGCGCCAGCAGAAAAAGCCTGATTGCTCAATTTATGGGAGAATCGGTGCTGGTGAACCTGCTTGGGTTTGCTCTTGCAATTGTGTTGGTAATAATGATACAGCCATTGTTCAATCCACTGATCAACAAAAGCCTTTCCCTGCGAACCCTTGGTGCAACACAAACCTGGTTATTCACCATTGCATTGCTGGTTACAGGCGCTCTTTTTTCAGGTGCCTATACGGCCTTTTCTTTATCAAACTATAACCCCATTGATACCCTGAAGGGAAAAATAAATGCTACAGCAAAAGGGATTTTTTTACGTAAATCGCTGGTAGTGGCGCAGTTTGTAATTTCTATTGTGCTCATCATCGCCACTATACTTATTTATACCCAGTTAAATTATATGAAGAGTGAAAAACTGGGCATCAATACCAACCAGTTGCTGGTAATTAAGGGGCCTGAAACGGGTAAGGACAGTACGTTTAAGAACCGCCGTACGGCTTTCTGGGACGAACTGTCGCAACAAAGTTTTGTAAAAGATTATTGTACATCCGGCGCTGTACCGGGTGGCGGTTATAATTTTGTTACCAGCGGTTTTACACAACCCAATTCAAAAAAGGGAGATGAATTAAAAGCTTATTCTTTTGCCATCATTGGCGACCGTTATTTAAAAACTTATGACATCGGACTGATAGCAGGTAGAAATTTTTCACCAGAAGAATGTGCGGTAAAATGGAATGACAACAGCAAAGTGCTGATGAATGAAACGGCTGTAAAACTACTGGGGTTTCAAAACCCCGATGATATTCTGCATACCAAAATACAATGGGATGAACGTGCATTGGATGTTGTGGGCGTGGTAAAAGACTATCACCACAAAAGCCTGCAAAATGCCATTGACCCGGTTATTTTTTATCCGCAAAACAACAATGCTTTTTTTACCGTTCGGCTAACAGCTGATAAGATACAAGACAAGATGGCCTTTCTTGAAAAGACATATAAAAAGAATTTCAACGGCAATCCTTTCGACTTCTTTTTTGTGGATGACAATTACAACAAAAGTTATCTCTCCGAAAAGCAGTATGGCGACATGATTTCAACTGCCGCTATCTGGGCCATCTTTATCGCCTGTCTTGGGCTTTTTGGGCTTACTACATTTACGGTAGAAAGCCGGGTGAAAGAAATTGGCGTACGCAAAGTATTGGGTGCAAGTGTACAGAGTATTGTAACGCTGTTGTCGAAAGATTTTTTGTTGCTGGTATTGATTGCGTTACTGATTGCCTCGCCGCTGGCCTGGTATATGATGCACCAATGGCTACAGGATTTTGCGTACCGCATCAATATCGGCTGGTGGGTATTTGCGCTGGCGGGTTGCATTGCAGTGGCCATTGCGGTATCAACTATTTTTTACCAGGCAGTAAAGGCAGCCATTGCCAACCCGGGGAAGAGTTTAAAGGCGGAGTAAAAGCATAAAGCAAAAGGCATAAAGCTGAAAGCGAAATGCAGGTCTTTTTAAACAATGTGGCTTCAAGCATTCAGTGAATTAACTAAACGACTAAGCGCCTTAACGGCAAAAACAATGATAAAAAATTATTTCAAAATCGCCTTACGTGTTTTGTGGAAAAACAGGGTATACGTAATTATAAATTTGATGGGCCTTGGTTTTGCATTGGCTTGTTGCATCTTATCTTATTTAAATTATGATTACAGGGCCAGCTTTGATAAAAACCACCGGCATACAGAAAATATCTACCGCTTAAACAGTGTTCGCAATATTGAAGAATCGTATCAGCGTTGGGGAATAACACCAATGGTTATTGGCGATTACCTGGCAAAGGATATTACAGGTGCAGGCCGTATTGCAAGATTATATAGCAATAATGTGGTGGTTAAAAATAAAGAAAATGTATTTGGTGAAAAAGTATACTATGCAGATAAAAATATCTTTTCCTTTTTTGACTTGCCATTGGCAAAAGGCAATTACACCCAGTTTGATAAACCCAATACCATCATTGTGAGTCAGCCTCTTGCAGAAAAATATTTCGGTAAGGAAGAAATAAGCGGGAGGCAATTAGCAATCATTAGAAATGGACAGGAAGAGATTTTTACAGTGATTGGTGTACTAAAAAATATCCCGTCAAATTCAAGTTTCCAGTTTGATATAGTAACCACATTTACCAATAGTTTCGCTCCGGGTGACTTGTCTGCAGGTGATTTGCGTACTAAACAGATGACAACAACTTTTGCTGAAATCAATAACAAGGCAATGGTTGGGGTAATTGAAAAAAAGTTATCTGCTTATACAGCTCTGTATAATATAAACAGCAATGATTGGAAGATTAAAAACTTTTATTTTCAGCCATTTAATGAAGTTGCACTTAGTTCTGATATTGACTTTGAAGCGTTTGTTCATGGTGGGGATTTAAATTCAAACCCCCGTGGGGTGATGGTAATTGTACCGGTCATCCTGTCTGTTTTTATTTTGCTGATAGCCTGTTTCAATTTCACCAACATCTCTATTGCTTTTGTCAGTAAGCGGTTAAAGGAAATAGGTGTTCGTAAAGCGATGGGTGTGAGAAAATGGCAACTGATTATTCAGTTTTTAGGAGAAAATATTTTACAGTGTTTAGTTGCATCTGCGCTGGCGCTGCTGCTGGTATATGCTTTATTGCCATTCTTTTACACCTGCACCGGCAGCGAACTGCAATTGCACCTGAAGCAGAACTATAGGTTGTGGATGATCTTGTTAGTATTGCCCATTTTTACAGCCATTGTCGCAGGGCTTTATCCATCTGTTTACATCAGTTCGTTTGAGCCGGTGGGTATTTTAAAAGGCATCAATACATTTGGCCCTAAAAGCCGCTTTACAAGGATATTATTATCTGCACAATTTAGTATCTGTTGCCTTGCCCTGGTGGTAGGGATTACGCTTGCAAAAAACACTACATTTCAAAAGGAAGTTGATTTTGGCTATTCAATTAATGAGGTTATGGTTACAGAAATAAGTAATGGCCACGAATTTGTTGCATTAAGTGATGCTATCAGCAAGGATCCGCGTATTGAAAGTATTGCAGGTACCGTTCAGCAAATTGGCGCTGGCACAAGGGAAACAAAACTTCGCTATAACACAAATGATGTAACAACGCAGGTTGCAGAAGTGGGCGGTTCGGCATACTTAAACACAATGGGTATAAAGCTAATAGATGGCAGGCAGTTTCTGGCTGGTAAAGGTCTGGATAAAGAACAAGCTGTGATAGTAAATGAAACCCTGGTAAAAAAAATAAACCTGCATGATCCGGTTGGCAAACAAATTGAAATGGATAGTGCAAAATTTACCATTGTTGGCGTGGTAAAGGATTATAAAGAATTTGGATTGCATGGCAAGGTTCCAGCCTGTGTGTTGAAGTTAGCAGCCCAGGATGATTATAAGTATTTTGTTGTAAGGGCAAATCAGCGCAGCATGGCGGAAGTTGAAAAAGTTATCAGGGCAGCGTGGTACAAAGTGGCGCCCGGTAAGCCTTACAATGGATTTTTGCAAAGTGCTGTAGTTGATAAAGAGCGTTATATGAACGCCGGCTTTAAATCTGTTTCATTCTCCCTGGCCGCCATTATTCTCCTGTTATCTGCATCAGGATTATTTGCATTGGTATCTTTAAACATCCTTCGCAGACAACAGGAAATCGGTGTGAGAAAAGTGCTGGGAGCTTCCATAATAAACATCATTGGAATGATCTCAAAGGATTTTATCTACATTTTATTGATCGCGTTCATCATTGGGTCAGCATTGGGGTATTTAATAATTGATAAAATCATTTTCAATTTTATTTACGCCTATAACCCAGCTATTGGACCAGGTGCATTTATAACCACCATATTTATTGTACTGCTTTTTTGTGCCATGACAGTTGGGCTTAAAGTATACAAGGCTGCAAACGCTAACCCGGTAAAAAGTTTAAAGGCGGATTAAAAGCGAAAGGCACAAGGGATAAGGCAGAAAGCTGAAAGCATAAGGCAGAAAGCAGAAAGCTGAAAGCATAAGGCAAAAAGCTGAAAGCAAAAGGCAGAAAGCAAAGAGTGACTTCTTAGATTAATCAGGAGTTTGGAAATTGGCAAAACGTAAAACTATAAACACATACAAAACGACTAAACGCCTAAACGGCAAAACCATGATAAAAAATTATTTTAAAATCGCCTGGCGGAATCTTTGGCAAAACAAAACTTACAGTGCCGTAAATATACTTGGCCTCGCTGCGGGGCTGGCAAGTTTTGTGATCATCTTATTGTACCTCAACTATGAGCTGAGTTATGATAAATGGAACCCCGCATTAAAAAACGTGGCAAGGATTTCATTGATCACTAACGGGGATATTTCTGCGCAAACACCCGCACCGCTGGCTTCTTTTTTAAAACAGCACTATCCTGGCACTGAGGCTGCAACTTCTATTCAACCTGCAGGTGACTATGAAGTTTTATTGGAAGCCAATGGAAAAAAAATATATCAAAAAGGGGTGGTTATTGTTGACTCATCTTTTTTAAAAGTGTTTCCGTATAAGTTGCTGGAAGGAAATGCAGCCAACGCATTGGACGAACCTAACGCTGCGATAATAAGTGAAAATTTGAGCCATAAATTGTTTGGCGATATTGATCCTTTAGGCAAAGAAGTAAAACTATATAATATGGTTACCTGCGTTATTACAGGTGTAGTGCAGTTGCCCGAAACGGCCTCTCATCTGGATGCTCAATTAATAATGCGTGACCCGCAGGGACAACAAAGTATTTTTTGGGAAAATTATTCCTTTCAAACTTATATCAGGTTAAAGTCATCTTTTTCTGCGGTAAAAACAGAAGATGCCATCGACAGAATTTATTACAGTGAGCACCTGAAAAAAGACGATAAAACTTTCGAACAGTATAAAAAATCGGCAGATCAGACAGCCCTGTTTACAGACGCGGTTGCTGACATACACAATTTTCCAAAGCATGCGTCCAGTAATTTTAGTACAGTGTCAACACTGCTTGTATTGGCCGTTTTACTGCTGTTGGCCGGCGCCATTAATTTCAGTAACCTCTCTGTTGCCAAATCAATGAAACGGGCAAAAGAAGTGGGTATGCGCAAGGTGTTGGGTTCTAACCGCACCAACCTGGTGCTGCAATTCATGTCGGAAGCGGCTTTGCAGTGTACCCTAAGCCTGGGCATCGCAGTCGCGGTTGTTAATTTATGTCTTCCTTATCTTAACAGGTCATTCAACATCCATTTAAGTTTTTCACAACAAGGCAACCTTGCTTCAATAATTGCGCAAGTGGTGGTTTGCCTGTTTATTGTTATTGTGCTGTCAGGGTTGTACCCTTCGTTGCTGGTATCAAGGTTCAATACTACCAAGGTTTTAAAGGGAATTTATACGTCTGGGAATAAAGGCATGTTGTTCCGCAATAGCCTCATCGTTGTACAATTTGTTGTGTCTGCCTTTTTTATTATCGCTACGCTGGTAATAAAAAGCCAGTTGAATTATATGCATAGCAAAGACAAGGGTTTTTCTGATCAACAGGTGATGCGTATTCAGGCGACACAGCAAACTAGAGAAGGCGGTTTTGCAACAGCGAGAAATATGTTGCTGTCTGTGCCGGGTGTAGGTTCTGTAGCCAAAACTACCAAAGTGCCGGGTGACCAATTCATGGATACTTCAACGATTGGATTTAAGATGACCGCAAAAGAATACCGGATGGCTTCTGTAAAAATTAGTACCGACTATTTCAACACATTACAGGTTGGTTTAGTGCAGGGACGGTTGTTCAACAATGAATTTGCAGATCAAAATACGCAAAACGCAATCATTAATGAAACGGCTGCCAAAATTTTGCATGTGGCTAATCCAGTTGGCAAAATTATTTCTTTTCCTTATTGCGACAGCGTACCGGTTCAAATAATAGGAGTAGTTAAAGATTTTAATGAGCAGGGCTTTGAAACAATGGTGAAGCCCGTTGTGTACACGATAGGTAATAAAGCCTGTATGTATCAGTCGGGTGGTGCAATGCTGGTTAAAATAAATACCGGTGACATGGGAGGCTCAATTGCAGCAATTGAGGAGGTATGGAAAAAGATAGAACCGGATGCGCCTATCCGTTATTCTTTTTTAAACGAAAATTTTAAACGGCTCTTTTCGTCTTATCTAATGCTGCAAAAAGTGATCAGTTTTTTTACCATCATTGCTATACTGATTGCCGTGATGGGGTTGTTTGCTTTAACGGCATTCCTTACAAAACAGCGCACCAAAGAAATAGGGATACGAAAAGTATTGGGTGCAACTATCACAAACATTACCATCAGCCTGGGCAAAGATTTTATTTTGCTTGTTATCATTTCCATGTTGATTGTTTCGCCGGTTGCCTGGTATTTTTTAAACAACTGGTTGCAACATTTTGCGTACCATGTTTCTATAAGTTGGTGGATATTTTTGATGACAGGGGTGTTGTCTTTAATACTGGCAGTAGTTACAGTTAGTTTTCAAACCATAAAAGCAGCTATTGCCAACCCGGTAAAAAGTTTAAAAGCAGATTAAGATAATGGATAATTATTAATGGATAATGGAATTCGAGAAGATAGAAACGCGAGTGTGACGGATGAAAACGGAGTTAGCAGATTTTTTTATCGGCAGATTTGTTTCAATCCGTTTAGCTAACCTGTCGATAAATAATGCTGACGTTATCTGCATTTTTCTTATCTGTATAAATCCGTTACACTCCGCATCATTAGCGTCTCAATCAATCGCATCTATCCTCCGGTGTACGAAATCAGCGTTCTGTTGTCCGGTATCGTACACTTATTTTTGTGTACTATTCCACAACCCTTTACTGGCAGGGCTTTTAGCGTGGCATGGGTGTTGTTATCATTCAGGTATAGTAAAATAAAAAGTCTAAACCTGCCTGTCCTGCCGGCAAGCGTCTTAATGGCAAAAAACAACATCATGATAAAAAATTATTTTAAAATCGCCTGGCGAAATCTTTTAAAGAACAAAGCTTTCTCCTTCATCAATATCCTTGGATTGTCTATCGGTATTGCAGTGTGTTTCATCATCATGCTTTTTGTAAAAGATGAATTAAGCTATGACCGGTTTAATGCAAAAGCCGACAGGATTGCCCGTATAGTTTTTAATGCAAATATTAATGGCGGTAAAATAAGCGAGAGCAATGTAATGCCCCCGGTTGCCGGCGCTTTAAAAAATGACTTTCCTGAAGTGGAAGCAGCAACAAGGCTTAGCGGGCAAGGGGCATTAAAAGTTACGTATAAAGAAAAGACGTTTAAAGATGATGCGTTTGCTTTTGTTGACCCCAATTTTTTTGAGGTATTTACATTGCCATTTATAAAAGGTGATGTAAAAACAGCGTTGCTGCAGCCGCATACCGTGGTGATTACACAAGAAACTGCCAATAAATATTTTGGCAATGAAGATCCGATAGGAAAGGCACTGGCCTTTAACAACAACAACACCGACTTGTACACCGTAACAGGCGTGATGGAAAATGTACCCGTTAACTCCCATTTTCACTTTGCTATGTTTGGTTCAATGACGGGTTGGGAGCAGGCCAAAAGTGATTCGTGGATGGAGTCTAATTTTTTTACGTATGTGTTACTGAAGGAAGGCTACGATTACAAAAAGCTGG
>JAYUBR010000170.1:0-2365 GCA_043740775.1 Ferruginibacter sp.
TACACAGATTGTATCCGTGTTTGCGAATATTTGATTGTACAAGGTTATACGGTAGAAAATATTTTTTATTGTGAAGCGAAGGCTTTGGCCCGGCTAAAACAATTTGAGAAAAGCAATGAGTTGCTGAAAACCTGTATCAGTCTATCCATTTCAAAAGAGGCTGAAATGGATTACTATAATCCTGGAATTAACTACGAAGCTTTAAGCCAGTATAAAAAAGCCATCGCACAATACGACACAGCGAATTATCTTTTTAAAAATCCGGCGATGAATTATAACAGCGGGCGTATTTATGAAGTAAATTTAAAAAACATGCAGCAGGCACAAAAATATTATACCAGGTATCTTGCGCTGGCAAAGCCTGTTGAAGCGGATGAAAAAAAAGCGTATGAATACCTTAAAGAAAGATGGGGTAAAAACAAACCCGGCGCTTCTAAAAAATAGTTATTGAATTTTGATGAAACAAATTATAACGGCTGCAATTATTTCGAATAACTTAGTGTACAATCAAATTTTGTTTCGCCTAAACCCAATTCCTGTGCAGCCGAATTGCTGATACGGATAAGCAACCCACCGTTTTGTTTTATATCAGGTATTACATCCAGCACTTTTGCATAAATTGTTTTACCGGTACTGTTGCAGGTTACTTTTATAATGGTGCCGGGTGCGGCAGTGTTGTGCAAACAATAATACTTTCCATCCTGCCAGCCACTGTTGCTTTTAAATACCGCACCGCCGCCACTTTCATTTACAGGATTGCTTTTTGCCTGTTTGTCGAAAGCGGGTTTAAATGCACCCCCGCTAAAATTTTTTGAGGCGGTGGTTATTACTGCAGGCTGTGCAACAGGTATTACGTCTTTTACAACTACAGGAGGAGCTTTTTTAACCGCCACCGGTGCAGGTTCCTTTACAACAGGCATTTCTTTTTTAGCAGGTTCGGTTGCTTTTACAACAGCGGGTGGTTCTTGTTTGGTAACAACCGGCTTTGCATTAGTTATATCAGCAGGCTTTGTTTTTGCCATGGCTGCCAGCGACGATAAAGTTGGTTTTACTTTTAAATAGCCCACAATTAAATGCGTTCCGCCGGGTACCGCATCGCCTTTAATATTGTTCCAATGCTTTAAAGTTTCCAACGGCAGTTTATTATAATTAACAGCAATGCGGTACAGGCCTTCCTTATCCTGAACAATATGATGAACAGGTACTAAAACCTCATCTGCTGCTGCATTACCTGCCTGTAAAAAATTCATCGTGGTAAGCGGTACTTTTATCACCTGGTTAAGACTAAGACCTTTCTCCAATAGCAGGTTATTGAACGGAGCAATTTCTTTAGGGCTGATATTGTACATTCTGCCGATACTGTAATAATTTTCTTTTGCCAGTACGGTATGTGTAAGGTATAAATTAGGAGCAATTCCTTCTGCAACCAGTGGTGTATTTTGTGCCAGCGATACTAAAGGCAGGCAAAATAACAATGTTAATAAACGCTTCATCTGATATAAAATTTTTCGCTGCAAAGATGGGAAAATAAGTTGGTTAGTGGCACTATTAAACAGGCAGACAAATTAGTTTAACAAAGCCATTCATTTATTTAAAATGCGCCAGTCTTTAGGATAATAATTATTAATGCGGTTGGGCAAAACCTTTACCCAGCCTAACGGCAACTGCTGCCAGCTTAGCAATGCCCAGCCTTTTATGGGCGTGTGTGTTTTTATTTCCTGCCGGCGCAGGTATTGCAAAGCGGTCTGTTTATCCACTTCAATAGATGGTATGGTATTGCTGATACTATTGCTTAAAGCCAGTTCATGATCCGGAATTAATTCGTTGCGGATAATGCTGCCAAGTTTTACCCCGGCTTTTTTTATGTACAAAGCATGCTGAATATTGGCCAGTTCATTTTCAAGATGTACGGGCAGCGCAATCACTTCTTCATTTTGTTTGATAAAGAAAAAATTATCGGCTTCTTTTAAAAATGGTTTTACAATATCAATTTCTTTTGCAACCAATCTTTCCGATTTACTTTTGTATTTGGTTGTTTGCCATTGCGGAATCGCTTTTTCTCCTTTGGTGAATGCTGCAATAAAAAAACCTTCTCCCTTTACTTTATCCGGGTAAAAGCGGTAACCATATCCATTGTGTTGTGTTGATCTTGTTTCAACAATCTGCCATTGCGTTTGCAGATTTATGGGGACGGATAGTAAACCGCATTCCCCCATCAGCCAGTCTGCAATTGCTTCGTCTTCACTTTCCGAATAGGAGCAGGTAGAATAAATTAAGCTGCCGCCTTCTTTTAATGCAGGCAACACATCGGCCAGAATCCTTTGCTGGCGCTGGCTGCACATAGTTACATTTTGCGGGCTCCATT
>JAYUBR010000171.1:0-2363 GCA_043740775.1 Ferruginibacter sp.
CCCGGCAATAAATTGCAGTAACATTACCTGCTTATCATTCCTGTTAAAAAAATGCTTCTTAATCTTAGTTTGTGCAGGCTGCTGCCCACTGGCTTTGCAAATTACTGACGCTATTAAAATTATTATTAGTAGTTTTTTCATTGTTAATTGATCTTAGTTAATTGATCTTGATAGTTCATACCAGTTACTACCATCGTAAGTAAGGGTTATAGTTGTATTGATGGATGTTGTAAGATTGCTTGCAATAATTAAATTGCTACCTTTTGTAAAAGTTAACGCTCCGTCAAATATTATTGTGATTGTTGTTCCTGCCGCAACCTGTGTTGAAGTAATGCTTGTAATTGTTGTGGTTCCTGTGACATGAAATAAATTTCCGGTTGGTGTTATCGCAGCGGTACTTGCTACAGCAGCACCTTTATATAATGAGGTAATCCCGTCTTTAGAAATAACCACCCTGTTTATAGGTGCAGTATTGTTAGCAGAATTAGTGGCTAAAAGTATTTGGGCGTTGCCCGATGACCCGTCTACGATTATTTGGGCGGCGGCTTTACCGGCATCCACAAAGGTGCCCGTGGAAGGGTTTCTATTGACCGCAAAGGTTGTATTAGTCAAATAGGCTCCTACAAACCCCGCACTTGTTCCATTTGTATCTTGTATTTTAAACACAGGATTTGCAGCAGCTTCGGTTACAGTTCCCGCACCGTCATCGCTGATAGACGAATTTATAACGGTACTACTTGTCGAAGATTTAATTAATTTATTCGCCGTAAGCGTTGCGGCAATTTGTACGGATGGCGCAAGGACAGGAGCAGTCCCAATAACAGGCGTATTACTCATACTATCGGCAATGGCTTTAAATATATTTTGATCGCCCAGGATTGTTGGATGCACTCCGTCTGCAATTACTACTTGTGTAGTGTTTGATGGATCGTAATACTGATTAGTCTTTATCTGTATAAACCTATATCCTGGAAAATTTGCTGCAATTGTTTGGTTAACGAGTAACGTTGTTGAATCAATTATAGATTGCGAAGATAAGCCGCCTGCAAGGTTATAACCGATAGATGACTGATTATTCATGTGGAAGCAATCCATGCTATAAATTGGGGCGGCATAAGATGCAGCAGGGTTTATTAAACTGCCTATATAATCAATAGCAGTTTTTTTACCTCCGTCTAAAAAAGTTAATACAACTGTATGGGCGCTATCTGATAACCCTGTAACTACGATAGCATCATTGATAATTCCATCAGTCGCTCCACCATCAGGGTATCCAATAAATGTTTTTCCGTTGGGTGTATAAGTACCATAAATTGTCCCATCAACAGCATACTGGATTCTACTCCAATCGTTTGTTGTGCCATCAGTACCCCAGGTGCCAACTACAATAGATGACCCCTTTACACCAGTTAATGTTAGTGTCTCATTTGTAACTAAGGATGTTTTTGACCCTGCGTTTACGCCGCTATTATTGACAATATCATTGTGTCGATACCAATAAGTTCTGCTACCATAATCCAATAATGCCGCATCTGTACTGAATCCAGCCCACCCGGAAGGACTGCTTAAAGTGATATTGCTATTAAAAGCAGCGGATACTCCTGTGTATAAAAAATTTATGGTGTTTAGCCATTGCATAGCAACCACAGCCCTTACCCCGGCTTTTGCTCTCTCAAACCTTACTGCTTGTGCTGTCAATGTTCCTCTGACATCATTGAATTGGGGAGCAGCTAATAATAGCGGAGCTGAATAATTATATACCTTATTTTTTGTGAGCTGCGAATATGCGAACCTTATGCCTGTTGAACTAACTGAAAGATTGTTTGTTGTACTACCTGTATATCGCTCCGTCATGCCAACAAATGACAATGAACCAGCATTAAGATAACCCGCTGCTATTGAATTACCCAATACAAAAGAATTATTTACTAAAGGGTAGTAATCGTTTTTTATTCTATTATTTATAGCACTTGTATTAGTCGCTATGTTGGTGGTGTGACTTGCAATAGCAGATTTGTACGCAGATAATAAAGAAGCTGTATCTCTCTTTTCTGCTTTAGAAGTCATCAAAGTGTCCTGTGCTTTTGCGAAAAAAGAAACTAAACAAAGAGTTATTATAAATATATTTTTCATGTTTTTTATTTGATGTAGTTATTTGTGAAAATATCTGTTGCCAGCCTTGCCGAACCAAGCGTTACAACTGCACCAGCTAAAGTGTAATCGGTCATCAGCATTCCATTTTTAAAAACGCTTAACTTTCCTATTACGGGTGTATTTGCAAGTGTATAAGATGATGCTGTGCTGCCTGTAAATTGTTCATTAAAAATAAAGTTTGCTGCTAATAATCCACTGCCTCCCCCAGC
>JAYUBR010000172.1:0-2363 GCA_043740775.1 Ferruginibacter sp.
GTGCTGTTCCATTTTTTTAAGAAGTCATCTAAAGAAGCATAACTGTTGGTAATAATTTCTTTGGTATGATCTTTAAGGCTTACGGTAATGGGTTTTCCATGCTGATCGAAATACATTTCACGGCTCACCAATACAGATACATCTACCCCATTTACATAAATTTTTTCTCTTTTCTGATATTCTGCTTTGGGTTCCCTTAATAAATTTCTGATAACGGGAGGCTCTACCACTATTTCATCGCCGGATATTTCATCAATAATGGGAGAAGTATCTTTTTCTTCATCATCTACTATGTAGCCCAGATCGGTTTCTTCCGTTACCACTTTAATTCTTATTGGGTCGCCATCAAAATCTTTATCGGCAAATAAATCGGTAGCATTTCTAAAATCTAAAATGGTAAAATACATTTTGCCAAACTCTTCATTAATCCTTGTACCCCGCCCAATGATCTGTTTAAACTTTGTCATGGAATTAATGTTGGCATCCAGTACAATTACTTTGCAGGTTTGGGCATCTACACCTGTGGTCATCAACTCAGATGTGGTGGCTATTACCGGGTATCTTTCCTCGGGGTTTATAAAATTATCCAGTTCTCTTTTGCCTTCATCATTGTCGCCGGTTATTTGCATTATGTATTTGTAATTGTCTGCCACCAGGTCGGCATTTTGCCTGGCCAATGCAGAGCGCATTCTTTCTGCATGATCTATATCTACACAAAACACAATTGTTTTTGCAAAGCGATCGTAGCCTTTTAAAAACTCCGTTAGTTTTTTGGCCACCATTTCTGTGCGCTCTTCTATAATAAGATTGCGGTCAAAATCTTTTCGGTTATAAATACGGTCTTCTACTTCATGCCCGTCTTTGTCGGTTTTTCCCTGGCCGGGCCTCCACCCTTCTGCATCTACATTCAAGGCAATTCTTACCACACGGTAAGGAGCCAGAAAACCATCATCAATTCCCTGCTTTAATGAATAAGTATAAACAGGGTCTCCAAAATATTCGGCATTACTGGTTTCTTTGGTTTCTTTTGGCGTGGCCGTTAAACCAATATGAGTGGCGTTTTTAAAGTAAGATAATATTTCTCTCCAACTGCTGTCTTCTTTGGCACTGCCCCGGTGGCACTCATCAATAACGATCAGATCAAAAAACTCCGGCGAAAATTGTTTATATACATCAGCATCTTCATCAGTACCCGATAAGCCCTGGTACAATGCAAGGTATATCTCATAGCTCTTATCTATCTGCCGGTTTTTTACCACCGTCATTTTATCTTTAAAGTGTTTAAAATCGCCCCGCTTTGTTTGATTAATTAATGCATTGCGGTCGGCTAAAAACAGGATGCGTTTTTTTGCTCCGCTCTTCCATAGCCGGTGAATGATTTGAAAAGCAGTATAGGTTTTACCGGTGCCGGTGGCCATTACCAAAATAATGCGGCTTTGTCCTTTTGCAATGGCTTCTACAGTTCTGTTGATGGCTATTTGCTGGTAGTACCTTGGCTTGCGGTCGCTGCCATCAAAATAATAATCCTGTGCAATAATCTTCTCTTGTGAAGGCGTTGTAATGCCTTTGTATTTTTTATATTTTTCCCAAAGTTGTTCGGGTGAAGGAAAGTTATCTAAATCAAATTCTGTTTCAATATTTTCATCTGTGGCTGTTCTGTCATGAAATAAAAAGCCATCGCCATTGCTGCTGAAAACGCAGGGTATATCTAAAATCTTTGCATAGTCTAAAGCCTGCTGTATGCCTGCTCTAACAGAATGTTTGTTGTCTTTGGCTTCAATAATTGCAATGGGAATATTGGGTTTATAATAGAGGATGTAGTCGGCACGTTTTCTCACACCCCGTGCTGTTAATTTACCCCGCACATAAATTTTACCATCTGTAAAGGAAACTTCTTCTAATAGTTGAGTGAGTTTATTCCACCCCGATTTTTCAACCGCAGGAGTGATATACTTGGTACAGATATCCCGTTCTGAAAGGGTGTTTTTATTCATAAGCAAAATAGTGGCACTTCTAAAAGTAATTAATATTTTTATCTTACTGTTTAATTATAAAGATTGCTGCTTCTTTTCATTATTTCCAGCATCCTGTGCCAACACCCGGGTAGGCCGGGTAAGGAGGTTTCCCGTAAGGGATATGCCGGGCTGTTATACCGACTATATCCATAAATAGTCCCCGTCCGTACCGGCACGGGCGGGCAATCAGTTTTCTGTCGGTATAATGCAAATGTGGTGCAAATAAAAAAGGGTCTCAAACTTTTATCGTCTGAAACCCTTTACTGTAGTGCTCCCCCTTCTGGACTTGAACCAGAGACCCTCTGATTAACAGTCAGATGCTCTAACCAACTGAGCTAAGGAGGAGTG
>JAYUBR010000173.1:0-2359 GCA_043740775.1 Ferruginibacter sp.
TTCTCCGGCGAAATCTATCACAATTCGGGGGTGCCTTCCCCAATGGGAGATGCGGTTAGAAAAGAACTGACCGGTATTGATAAAGCTGCACCTTTTTACACATGGGATGGCGATACCAAAGTAAGTGTACCAGTTGCCAATAAACAGGAGCCTGTTGTATTTAAGAAACAAAAGAATATAATTTTTGCAGACACCAGCTTCTTCAATCTTATATCCTATACATGGATCAGCGGTAGTGCGGCAAAAGCTTTACCTGAACCTTACCAGGTGGTGCTTACCAGTTCTGCCGCAAGGGTATATTTTCCTCAGTTACCCCAGGAGCAAATTATAGGCAGGCGACTTGATTTTAACGATACAGTCCATACAACGGTTACAGGTATTGTACAAGACCTTTCTTACAATACAGACTTTAATTTTAAGGTTTTTATTTCAAGGGCAACGCTTGAAAAAACAACTTTAAAACCAGTCAACTGGGATCAATGGAGTAGTACCAATGGTGCAAGTCAGCTTTTTATCAGGCTGTCGCCAGGTTCAACCAGGCAACAGGTAGAAAGCCGTGTTAAAACTTTGTTTGAAAAATATTACAAGAAAGATGATCCCAAGGATCGCAGTATCACAAGCCATTCATTACAACCCTTAAGCGACCTTCATTTTAATGCAGATTATGGCGGCTATAGTTTGCCCTTAAGTCATAAACAAACCTTGTATGGTTTGTTTGCTGTTGCGGCTTTTTTATTGTTGCTGGCATGTATCAATTTTATTAATCTTACCACGGCCCAGGCTTCGCAAAGAGCAAAAGAAATAGGCGTAAGAAAAACAATGGGCAGTTCAAAAAAGCAATTGATATTTCAATTTTTAAGTGAAACATTTTTGCTCACATTCATTGCAACTGTTTTGTCGGTTGCTATTGCGCCGCTGCTGTTAAAAGTGTTTGCAAATTTTATTCCGCCTGAATTGCATTTTAGTTTAAGCGGCCAAACACCAGTGGTTGTTTTTTTATTAATACTAATGCCAGTGGTAAGCATTTTGTCAGGTTTTTATCCTGCAATGATTTTGTCTGGTTTTCAGCCGGTGTTGGTTTTAAAAAATCAGGCTTATTCAGGCACCCGAAAAGCAAGGGTCGCATTGTTGCGAAAATCTTTAACCGTAACCCAGTTTGTAATTGCGCAGGTATTTATTATCGCAACCATTTTAGTGAGTAAACAAATCAGTTTTTCATTGAACAAGAACATGGGCTTTAAGAAAGATGCCATTCTGCTGACGCAAATAGCTTTTAACGATACTGTACAGCGAAAAAAATCGGTGTTAGTGGAAAAGCTGAAAGGTATCCCTGCTATAGAAAATATCAGTTTAAGTTTTAATTCTCCTTCCTCTTCCAGTAGCTGGAGCGGTACCATCAAATTTAAAGATGGTAAAAAGGACATAGAAACCGATGTGCAACAAAAGTATGCCGATACAAATTACGTGCAGCTGTTCCAGTTAAAATTGTTGGCTGGGTCTAATTATTCCGTGTCAGATACGGTAAGAGATTTTGTTATCAACGAAACTTATTTACATATTCTCGGCTTTCAAAACCCGCAGGATGCCATTGGAAAGATGCTGGAATGGAACGATAAAAGAATACCCATTGCTGGTGTTGTTTCAGACTTCCACCAAACGTCTTTACGGGAACCTATCAAGCCATTGGTGATGAGTAGCTGGAGCGGTGAACAGCGTACTTTAAACATTGCAATGTATCCGCAAAAAGAATCTGGAGACTGGAAAAGAGCCATCGCTAAAATAGAACTTGTTTGGAAAGAAGTATATCCCGAAACCGATTTTGAATACAGTTTCCTGGATGAGGATATCGCAAAATATTATAAGTCGGAACAAAACATTTCGCAATTATTAAAGTGGGCAACCGGGCTGGCTATATTCATCAGTTGCTTAGGTTTATTGGGTCTTATTATTTATATCACCCACCAACGAACAAAGGAGATTGGGGTTAGAAAAGTAGTGGGTGCAACGGTAACGCAAATTGTTACGTTGTTGTCAAAAGATTTTTTAGCGCTTGTCATCATCGCATTCGCCATTACCGTTCCGATTGCCTGGTGGGGTTCGTATAAATGGCTCAACAATTTTGCTTATAAAACCGATGTAAGCATCTGGATATTTTTAGCAGGAGGGACGATTATGTTTTTGATGGCACTGATGGTACTCTGCGTCAGGGGCTACCAGGCAGCGGTTGCTAACCCGGTTAAAAGTTTAAAGGCAGAGTAAAACCCCCTAAATCCCCCAGGGGGGACTTTGGAAGAGTTTGCAATATGGGATTGTATGTTAAGTAGGGAAGGTCACAACTTTTATCATCTCTAAACCGGAG
>JAYUBR010000174.1:0-2357 GCA_043740775.1 Ferruginibacter sp.
TACTGGAAAAAGTAGCAAAGAGCCTGGGTCCTTCCATCTATAATGCAGATTCCTCAATGGTATCAGGGAGTGATAAGGCCGAATTGGCTACGGTAAAAAATTAATTTTCTTATCAAAAAATTAGGACTTCCCGAGGGTCCTGAACTGGACAAAACAATCACTGAAGTTATTGAAAAAATGGGACGTTCAAATCCTAAAAAGTACCGGGCTATTTTTTATACTTTACTGGTAGAGAAATTCGGTAAGCAAAGCTTATTTGTTTAATAGCCTTATTATAACCCTTATTCCTTTTTTAAATACTTAGCCCTGCCCTGGTACAGGTATTATGTTATCATTGTTCCAATCAGGTGCACCAAATATAAATAGGTTCTTTATTTATTTACTTTTTTAATTTTTTAAAATAACATTATGAAAGGTTTAATTATTACAGTGATTTTATTCTTCGGACTATTAATGCCCGGAATGGCTCAGAATAAACCAACAGCAGCGGAAAAAGCAGCAATCGCAGCACAAAAAAAAGCTGATAAGGAGCAAAAGAAAATGGACAAGGAAGCAGCGAAAGCCGCAAAATCAACTGGTACAAATAAGGATGGAAGTCCAGACATGCGTTTAAAAAAGAATAAGGATGCAGCAAAAGCAGTACAAACCAATCCCATACCTGCACCAACGCCTGCACCACCGGTAGTTAGGACTCCAAAACCAGCGAAAATAGTTATTCCTGCACCTGTAGTAGTTACCAACCCAAACCCTCCTCAAAAAGTTACTCCCAAAGTTACCCCTCAACCTGCTCCTGCCGTCAAGACTGCTGACAAGACAATAGGAACTGATGAGAAGGGCAGAACTATTTATGAAGGGCGAAAAGGTGGGAGATACTATATAAATAAAAATGGGAATAAAGAGTATATAAAAAAAGGATAAACAGCTATATTTAAGTTGGAGATATCTTAAAAGGAATTCATCATTTAGAGGATGACCGACGAAAAGAAATTGGTAGCGGGATAATAACAACAGGAGAAGTTTGAATTCTGAATTATTATTTCGTACATCTTTCGAAAGTATGTAACCGGTTAAACAAAACCTTGTCGAAATTATATATTTATACAATGCACTATTAGTTTTTTATTCATCTTAAAATCAAAATTATGTTTGACGAAATCTTAAAATTGGTAAAAGAGCATTTGGGCGACAATCCGCAGGTAGCATCAGTTATTCCTGCAGGTCAGGCTGATGCCATACACAACGAAATAGCCAACCATATAACAAACGGTTTAACAAGCCAAAGTACTGATCAGGGAGGCTTAAGTGGTATAATAGGAAAATTGGAAAGTAATGTTGCTTCCGGTGGTAGCATTACCAGCGCTATTGAAGGTGGATTGGTGAGTAGCCTTGCCAGTAAATTTGGCTTGCCCCCATCAATTACTGGAGCAATAGCGGGAGCACTTCCAGGCATAATGCAAAAGTTTGCTAATAAAAAATTGCAGGGATAGGTATTTGGGTGGCTGGTTTAATATCGGTTTAACAGTATTTCTAAAAGGCGGGATTAATCATTAGTAGTGGAAAAAAGCTATAGGTACAGGTTTGAATTGATGATTCCAAAAAACTATTGCTGTTGATCAAATATACACAATGGAAGATTATAACTTGTTTATCATCATTCAACCAGTAAAACAAAAAGCAAAATATTGTTTTTACAAGCAAAATATCTCTATTAATCTTCACAGGCGTCGCACTCTTGAACCCAATGTTGGCAGCAGGGCTTGAAAGTAAACTTCTTTAAGTAAAGTTTTTAATTTCCTTTTGGCAAGAAATTAAAAATTTGATTGTAGTGCAAGTCACCAAAAGCATATAATTAACAAAGTGGTCTGGTATAATTATTTTTTGAGTTCCTTGTCCATGTCCGCCCAGTTTATTTCTTAAGGTCGGATTTCCACTTTCAAGTATGGCACGATATCAATAAATTGTTTAAAATCTTTGCCCATGATATTCTTATTCCTGTAATTGTAAAAATACAGGCTGATAATAGCCATTATATATGAACCGATAAATTCAGCAATTTCCGGACCTGCCATAAAAACTCTCCAATAGTGTTCCACGTTGGCTTCTACCGGAAGCTTTGCTAAAGACAATTTTAATACAATCCATGAAATACCGAAAAAAATGCCCACTGAAATTGGAGGCACCGGCACTTTAAATTTTTGAGTAAGCTTAGCAATAAATTTAAAATGATATACACAAAATGGAAGCAATATCCCAAAAACTATAGTAAAAATTTTAAATAAAAAATCCATTTCCAGTAACCTTGCAAAACCATGTTTAAGATCGCCATTCATATATTTTCCATTAAATATTTCAAGGTT